>NZ_JTKF01000050.1:0-3249 GCF_000828175.1 Pseudomonas sp. W15Feb9B
TTTGATTAGATCGTTCTTTAAAAATTTGGGTATGTGATAGAAAGATAGACTGAACGTTACTTTCACTGGTAACGGATCAGGCTAAGGTAAAATTTGTGAGTGACTCTTAAGAGTTTTGCGAATTTTCGGCGAATGTCGTCTTCACAGTATAACCAGATTGCTTGGGGTTATATGGTCAAGTGAAGAAGCGCATACGGTGGATGCCTTGGCAGTCAGAGGCGATGAAAGACGTGGTAGCCTGCGAAAAGCTTCGGGGAGTCGGCAAACAGACTTTGATCCGGAGATGTCTGAATGGGGGAACCCAGCCATCACAAGATGGTTATCTTGTACTGAATACATAGGTGCAAGAGGCGAACCAGGGGAACTGAAACATCTAAGTACCCTGAGGAAAAGAAATCAACCGAGATTCCCTTAGTAGTGGCGAGCGAACGGGGACTAGCCCTTAAGTGGCTTTGAGATTAGCGGAACGCTCTGGAAAGTGCGGCCATAGTGGGTGATAGCCCTGTACGCGAAAGTCTCTTAGTCATGAAATCGAGTAGGACGGAGCACGAGAAACTTTGTCTGAATATGGGGGGACCATCCTCCAAGGCTAAATACTACTGACTGACCGATAGTGAACTAGTACCGTGAGGGAAAGGCGAAAAGAACCCCGGAGAGGGGAGTGAAATAGATCCTGAAACCGTATGCGTACAAGCAGTGGGAGCCCACTTTGTTGGGTGACTGCGTACCTTTTGTATAATGGGTCAGCGACTTATTTTCAGTGGCGAGCTTAACCGAATAGGGGAGGCGTAGCGAAAGCGAGTCTTAATAGGGCGTCTAGTCGCTGGGAATAGACCCGAAACCGGGCGATCTATCCATGGGCAGGTTGAAGGTTAGGTAACACTGACTGGAGGACCGAACCGACTACCGTTGAAAAGTTAGCGGATGACCTGTGGATCGGAGTGAAAGGCTAATCAAGCTCGGAGATAGCTGGTTCTCCTCGAAAGCTATTTAGGTAGCGCCTCATGTATCACTGTAGGGGGTAGAGCACTGTTTCGGCTAGGGGGTCATCCCGACTTACCAAACCGATGCAAACTCCGAATACCTACAAGTGCCGAGCATGGGAGACACACGGCGGGTGCTAACGTCCGTCGTGAAAAGGGAAACAACCCAGACCGTCAGCTAAGGTCCCAAAGTTATGGTTAAGTGGGAAACGATGTGGGAAGGCTTAGACAGCTAGGAGGTTGGCTTAGAAGCAGCCACCCTTTAAAGAAAGCGTAATAGCTCACTAGTCGAGTCGGCCTGCGCGGAAGATGTAACGGGGCTCAAACCATACACCGAAGCTACGGGTATCACGCAAGTGATGCGGTAGAGGAGCGTTCTGTAAGCCTGTGAAGGTGAGTTGAGAAGCTTGCTGGAGGTATCAGAAGTGCGAATGCTGACATGAGTAACGACAATGGGTGTGAAAAACACCCACGCCGAAAGACCAAGGTTTCCTGCGCAACGTTAATCGACGCAGGGTTAGTCGGTCCCTAAGGCGAGGCTGAAAAGCGTAGTCGATGGAAAACAGGTTAATATTCCTGTACTTCTGGTTATTGCGATGGAGGGACGGAGAAGGCTAGGCCAGCTTGGCGTTGGTTGTCCAAGTTTAAGGTGGTAGGCTGAGATCTTAGGTAAATCCGGGATCTTAAGGCCGAGAGCTGATGACGAGTTACCTTTCAGGTGACGAAGTGGTTGATGCCATGCTTCCAAGAAAAGCTTCTAAGCTTCAGATAACCAGGAACCGTACCCCAAACCGACACAGGTGGTTGGGTAGAGAATACCAAGGCGCTTGAGAGAACTCGGGTGAAGGAACTAGGCAAAATGGCACCGTAACTTCGGGAGAAGGTGCGCCGGTGAGGGTGAAGGACTTGCTCCGTAAGCTCATGCCGGTCGAAGATACCAGGCCGCTGCGACTGTTTATTAAAAACACAGCACTCTGCAAACACGAAAGTGGACGTATAGGGTGTGACGCCTGCCCGGTGCCGGAAGGTTAATTGATGGGGTTAGCTAACGCGAAGCTCTTGATCGAAGCCCCGGTAAACGGCGGCCGTAACTATAACGGTCCTAAGGTAGCGAAATTCCTTGTCGGGTAAGTTCCGACCTGCACGAATGGCGTAACGATGGCGGCGCTGTCTCCACCCGAGACTCAGTGAAATTGAAATCGCTGTGAAGATGCAGTGTATCCGCGGCTAGACGGAAAGACCCCGTGAACCTTTACTATAGCTTTGCACTGGACTTTGAATTTGCTTGTGTAGGATAGGTGGGAGGCTTTGAAGCGTGGACGCCAGTTCGCGTGGAGCCATCCTTGAAATACCACCCTGGCAACTTTGAGGTTCTAACTCAGGTCCGTTATCCGGATCGAGGACAGTGTATGGTGGGTAGTTTGACTGGGGCGGTCTCCTCCTAAAGAGTAACGGAGGAGTACGAAGGTGCGCTCAGACCGGTCGGAAATCGGTCGTAGAGTATAAAGGCAAAAGCGCGCTTGACTGCGAGACAGACACGTCGAGCAGGTACGAAAGTAGGTCTTAGTGATCCGGTGGTTCTGTATGGAAGGGCCATCGCTCAACGGATAAAAGGTACTCCGGGGATAACAGGCTGATACCGCCCAAGAGTTCATATCGACGGCGGTGTTTGGCACCTCGATGTCGGCTCATCACATCCTGGGGCTGAAGCCGGTCCCAAGGGTATGGCTGTTCGCCATTTAAAGTGGTACGCGAGCTGGGTTTAGAACGTCGTGAGACAGTTCGGTCCCTATCTGCCGTGGACGTTTGAGATTTGAGAGGGGCTGCTCCTAGTACGAGAGGACCGGAGTGGACGAACCTCTGGTGTTCCGGTTGTCACGCCAGTGGCATTGCCGGGTAGCTATGTTCGGGAAAGATAACCGCTGAAAGCATCTAAGCGGGAAACTTGCCTCAAGATGAGATCTCACTGGAACCTTGAGTTCCCTGAAGGGCCGTCGAAGACTACGACGTTGATAGGTTGGGTGTGTAAGCGCTGTGAGGCGTTGAGCTAACCAATACTAATTGCCCGTGAGGCTTGACCATATAACACCCAAGCAATCTGAATGCTCGAAAGAGACCAGATTGCGGTGTGTGAAGACGCAATGAACCGAAAGTTCGCGCTGCTCACAAACACCTGTATCACATACCCGATTTGCTGAAGCGAGGCCAACCGGTCACGAGTCAGTACCCGAATTTCTTGACGACCATAGAGCGTTGGAACCACCTG
>NZ_JTKF01000051.1:0-24354 GCF_000828175.1 Pseudomonas sp. W15Feb9B
CAGACCGCATGCTTTTCACCACTCAACAGGATGAGCGTTAGCTCGGCTGCAGCTCTTGATCTTGCCGTGCCGGCCCCATCGGCAGGCTGAGTGGAGGGGTTTATCCGGGGGTGGGAGCGCAGCGACCGTTTGGCGCAGCCAAACACAGCGAGAGGAGGTGCAGCGAAGCAAACCGTAGGCGCTGCCCCCCGGATGAATCCCGCAGCGAAGGAACCCGAGCCTAAGCGAGGGCCGCACGCCGGGGCCAAGCCTTTTGCTTACTTTTCGGCGTCTGGAAAAGTGAGTCGCTGTAAGAGCGAAACCATAAGAAGCCGTTACCGCAGAAACGGATATGTACTCGGTAACCCAAAAGAACGCAGCGCTCGCCAGCCCCCAATCACCCCTTGTCAGCCTTCCCCGCCGCCGCCGCAAACTTCGCCAACCGCACATCCAGATGCCGCGGTCGCCGCCCATGATCCTCGGCCCGCTCCTTGCGCCGAATCGCATTACGCACCATCAACGACCCCAGGTACCGAATCGGCTCCGGCGGAAAATACCCCAACGGCCCGTTCACCAAGGGCGAACGGGTCCACGGGTTATCGAGCCCCTGCACCAGCGAGGCAAGAATCTGCCCGCCCATGTGACACGGCCCGACGCCACTGCCGGAATAACCAAAACCATAAAACACATTGCCACTGGCACTCATCTGCCCGAAAAACGGCAACCCGGTCACCGAACGATCCGACGGCCCGTTCCAGGTCGCATCCACCTTGACCTCGGCAAACGCCGGAAAAAACGCCCCAAGGCTGCGCCTGAGCAAATCCGCATAGGGCGATGGCTGATCGAACACCGGCAGCATCCGCCCGCCAAACGCAAACGTGTTGCCACCCTTGCCAAGCATGATCCGGCCGTCCGGCGTGTTGTGGTAGTAGTGCACGAAAATCCGCGAGTCGAGCACCGTAACGCCACTGGTCAAACCGATCTCCTGCAACAGATCCGGGCGCGGTTCGGTGATCAGCATGTCGCTGGAAACGATCGCCACGCTGCGTTCGAATTGTGGGAACGCGCGGGCCATCCAAGCGTTCATCGCCAGCACCACACGGTCGGCAATCACGCGACCATGGGCGGTGTGAATGCGCGCCGGACGGCCCTCTTCCAGACCGGTCATCGCCGTGTTTTCGTGGATCGTCACGCCCAGTTGCAGCGCCACCCGGCGCAAGCCGCGCACCAGTTTGCTCGGTTGCACACTGGCGGCTGCCGGCGAGAACCAGCCTTCCAGATGCAGGCTGGAACCGGCCATGCGCTGTACGTCGGCCACCGGCCGCTGGGTGAACGAGTTGATACCGTTACGCTCCAGCGCCGCGATCACGGCGTCGGTCGAACCGACCTGCGCCTTGTTGGTGGCGGTGTACAACGTGCCGTCGAGGCGGTAATCGGCATCGACGCCGTATTGTTCGCAGAATTCGCCGATGGCGTGGATGCTGCGCTCGGACTCCTTGACCAGGCGCACCGCCTCCTCGACACCGAACAGGCGCTCGAGGGTGAAATACTTGGCCGACCACGACAGCGCACAACCACCGTTGCGCCCACTGGCACCGGCGCCGCAGATGTCCGCTTCGATCATCAGCACGTCGAGCTCAGGGTTCTGCTGCTTGAGCATGATCGCCGTCCACAACCCGGTGTAGCCACCGCCGACGATGCACACGTCGGTGCGCACTTCACCTTGCAGCGGCGAACACGTCGGGGATGCGTCGGCCTGCAAGGCTTGCTCGAGCCAAAAAGGTCGCATGGGATTCTCCAGTCAGATGGCCACGACCCAGCCTGCCGCGAGCACCGCAGCAGGCCGCGAGGCAAGGGTTTTCAGTTACGCAGGGGTTTGATGGTCAGCGGGCAATTGGGAATGGCCGCGCGCGGTTCCATCACCCCGACCGGGCGGCTGTTCCAGTGCGGGATCAGCACCAGCGCCGAAAACAAGGCGCAGCCGGCGAAGACAATGAACACCGTCACCGAATCGAAGTAACCCGGCAGCAATCCGCCGAGCACCGCGCCAACCGAACCGCAACCGTTGACGAAACCGGCCGCCGTGGCGCCGGCCTTGGCCTTGCCGAAGTCGATGGCCGCGGCGCCGCTGATCATCGAATCCGGTCCGTACAGGGTCAGGCCCATGACAAACAGCAGCGCCACCACCAGCATCACGCTGCCGGTGTGCAACGCGCCCATGAACAGCGCCAGGGTCACGGTCAGCGCCAGCAGGCTGAGGACGCAGGCCGGCATGCGCCGGGCGCCGAACAGCTTGTCCGAGGCCAGGCCGATCATGATCGGCCCGAGCAGACCAGCCAGTTCAAACGAGGTGGGAATGATTGCCGCGCCGACCTTGCCGACACTCGGCATCTGCTCGAAGACGATCACCGGGCCCCACAACAGAATCGCGTAACGCGCCGGTTTCAACATGAAATACGCCAGACCCAGCACCAGCACCGTGCGGTTGCGCAGGATTTCCTTCAACGGCTCCCAGACGCTGAGCTTGCTGTTGGCTTCGGTTTCTTCAGCGCTCAGTTCCGGCTCCGGCTCCACGGCCGGCAGGCCGACGTCTTCCGGTTTGTTGCGCTGAAAAATGAAGAACAACAGCGCCACCGCCGCGACCACCGCGGCGCTGGATATGAACGCTGCGTGCCAGGTGCCGATCAGCGTATACGCCCACCAGCCGGCGAACGGCGAGGCTACCAGACCGCCGAACGCATAGCAGGAGCTCCACAATCCGAGCACCCGCCCGCGCTGCTGCGCCGGGAAGAAACTGCCGAGGTTCTTGCACAATCCCGACCAGCCGGTGGACTGCGCCAGGCCCTGAATCAGCATGCAAGTGGCGAAGATCGGTAGCGTGGCAAAACTGCCCATCACTAACGCCGCTGCGGCGGAAATCAACAGCCCGCCGAGCACCACGACCCTTGGGCCGAAGCGGTCGGCAAGCATGCCCCAGGTGAATTGGCCGATGGCGTAGGCCGCCAGATAGATCGCATCGAGGTTGGCCATGGCCATCTTGTCGAGCATGAAGGTCGGGTCTTCGGCGATGCCCAGTTTGGCCACCGAAAACGCTTTGCGGGTGAAATAGAAAGCGGCGTACGCGAGCCAGGTGATAGCGAAAATCTGCATGCGCCAACGCGCAAGGGTGCCGATGTGCTTGTTCATTGTGGTTCTGACCTCAGGGTGTGAGTGTGCCGGCAGAATCGTTAAGTAAACGCCTGTGTTTTTTATTGTTGAGCACTGCGCCAGCGCCCCGTCCCTATGGCGATAGCGGTCAGATGAGTCCTGTTATTGCACGCACAGGCTCATCGCCAGCGTTGCTGCCTGAACGGGCAGTCAGCGATGGCGTGAGCGGATCAAAGCAATTACTGTTTAATAAATAAAATCGATTTATCGTATTTCACACATAAGCTCAGCTTGTTGATGGAGGCTACATGTCGGTGTCCCACGCCCAGCTCAAAGCCTTTCACGCCGTGGCTGTACACGGAAGTTTCACCAAAGCGGCCGAACGGCTTTTTCTCACGCAACCGGCGATTTCCGACCAAGTGCGCAAACTGGAGGAGCGCTTCGGTGTGTTGCTGTTTCATCGCAACAAGCGTTCGGTGCGCCTGACCGATCTGGGCGAGCGCCTGCTGGCGATCACCCAGCGGCTGTTTGTGATTGAGGCTGAAGCCCAGGAACTGCTACAGGAATCCCAGGCGCTGCAGACCGGCAGCCTGATTCTGGCGGTGGATGCCCCGGTACACGTGCTGCCGCTGATTGCGCGGTTCTGCGAGCGCTACCCGGGGATCAGCGTGAAGATCGAGACCGGCAACACCGATGAATCGCTGTTTCGCCTGTTCAACTATCAGGCCGATCTGGCGCTGCTCGGGCGTGATGTCAGCGATGAACGTTTGCTGTGCGTGCCGCTGCGCAATGACCCGATGGTGGCGTTCGTTTCGCGCCATCATCCGTGGGCCGAGCGTGAGTCGATCTGCCTGGCGGATCTGGATGACACGCCGCTGGTGCTGCGCGAACACGGCTCGGTGACCCGGCAGACGCTGGAAGAAGAAATGGCCGGCGCCGGGTTTCGCATCCGTCCGGCGATTCAGGTCGAAGGCCGGGAAGCGGCGCGCGAGGCGGTGGTGGTGGGAATTGGTGTGGGGGTTGTTTCGGCGGCGGAGTTCGGCGCAGATTCGCGGGTGTGTGCGTTGCCGATTACCGACTGCACCCGGCGTTTGACCGAGACCCTGGTGTGCTTGCGCGAGCAGAGTTCGCGGCGGGTGGTGGCGACATTTCTCGATATGGTGCGCGAGAGCCTTGCTTAGACAGTGACGGCCTCATCGCTGGCAAGCCAGCTCCCACAGGTATGGCGTCGCACACAAATTTGGGGGCCAACACAAATTCTGTGGGAGCTGGCTTGCCAGCGATGAAGACACCACGGGGTATCAGGCCAGCGCCAGAGCGAAGAACGCCTGAATCAAGCGCAACTCCCGCCGCCGCTCCACGCAGCCGATCATGTGCCGGTTCACCAGCCCGTCCCCGACAATCGGCAGCGCTACCACCCTCGGGTCATGGCTGACTTCCACCGATGACACCACGCCCACCCCCAGTTCCGCCGCCACCGCCTCGGTCACCGCTTCGCGACTGTCCAGTTCCAGCAACACCCGTGGATTGACCGCCGCCTGCGCACACGCCTGATCAAAGGTACGGCGGGTGATCGAACTCGGCTCGCGCAACACCATGATCACCTGATCCAGCTCCTTGAGCCGCACCTCGCCGCTACGCTGCGCCCACGCATGCCCGGCGGGCACCAGCGCGCAGATCCGCGATTCGCTCAAGGCTTGCAGATGCAGGCCCTTGCGCGGTTCGACCTCGGTGAGCACCGCCACGTCCGCGTGTTCCGATAACAGCGCGGCGAGGGTTTCCTGGGCATTGCCCAGACGCAGATTCACCGTGATCCCCGGATACCGCGCGCGCAGGCTGGCAAGCATCGGCATGACCATGTGCGGACCGTCCGCCGCCACTTCCAGACGCCCGGTGAGCAACTGACGGTTGGCCTCGAGCAGAGTCTGCGCTTCTTCGGCCAGGCCGAACATGGCGCGGGTGATCGCCGCCAGTTTGGTGCCCTCCTCGGTCAGTTCGACCCGACGCGCGGTGCGCCGTAACAGGGTGATCTGGTAGTGCTCCTCCAGCGCCTTGATGTGCCCGGTCACCGCTGGCTGGCTGATGAACAGGCGCGCGGCGGCGCGGGTGAAGCTGCCTTCCCGGGCCACGGCGTCGAAAGCGCGCAGCTGGAACAGATTCATGAATAACCCTCACTGATGGCTGGCATAACAACAAACAATTTGATTGATGACTCGGCGAATTGCAACGTATGCCCCGTAGCTTCATCCCACAGCGCTATCGCGAGGACACACGAATGAGTACTGCCGCACCCATCCTGCTCACTCCCGGCCCGTTGACCACCTCGGCCCGCACCCGCCAGGCAATGCTGGTCGATTGGGGGTCATGGGATGATCGCTTCAATCAACTGACCGCCAGCCTCTGCGAGCAATTGCTGGCGATCCTCAACGGCGCCGCCACTCACCATTGCGTGCCGTTGCAGGGCAGCGGCACCTTTGCCGTCGAAGCCGCCATCGGCACACTGGTGCCACGTGACGGCAAGGTACTGGTGCTGATCAACGGCGCCTACGGCAAGCGTCTGGCGAAAATCTGCGAAGTGCTCGGCCGCTCGTTCAGCACCTTCGAAACCGCCGAAGACGAACCGACCACCGCCGCCGACGTCGACCGCCTGCTGCGCGCCGATGGCGACATCACCCATGTCGCGCTGATCCACTGCGAAACCAGCACCGGCATCCTCAACCCGCTGCCGGAAATCGCTGACGTCGTGCAGCAGCACGGCAAGTGCCTGATCATCGACGCCATGAGCTCGTTCGGTGCGCTGCCGGTGGATGCGCAAAAAGTCCCGTTCGATGCGCTGATCGCCGCCTCGGGCAAGTGCCTGGAAGGCGTGCCGGGGATGGGTTTTGTCTTCGCTCGCAAGGAATCGCTGGCCGCAGCCGCTGGCAACTCGCACTCGCTGGCGATGGACCTGTATGACCAGCACACCTATATGCAGAAGACCGGTCAATGGCGCTTCACCCCGCCGACCCACGTGGTCGCGGCGCTGCACGAAGCGTTGCTGCAATACAACGAAGAAGGTGGCCTGCCCGCTCGCCATGCGCGCTACGCCGCCAACTGTCAGGCACTGATGGACGAGATGGGCAAACTCGGCCTGCGCAGCTTCCTGCCGGCGGCGATCCAGGCCCCGATCATCGCCACCTTCCATGCCCCGCAAGACCCGCGCTACCAGTTCAAGGACTTCTACGAACGGGTCAAGGCCAAGGGCTACATCCTCTACCCCGGCAAACTGACCCAGGTGGAAACCTTCCGCGTCGGCTGCATCGGCCACGTCAGCCCGGATGAAATGCGCCAGGCCGTGGCGGCGGTGGGTGAAGTGCTGCGCGAGATGGAAGTGCTGGAGATCTGAATCACCACGATACCTGTGGGAGCGGGCTTGCCCGCGATAGCGGTCTGACCATCAGCATAGATGTCGACTGAAAGGGCCCCATCGCGGGCAAGCCCGCTCCCACAGGATCGCCGAACCTTTTGAATTGCATTGCCAACACAGGATTCTTATTGCCATGAACTACGTAAACCCAAGCAAGCTGCAAGCCGCGATCCTCGACTGGGCCGGCACCGTGGTCGATTTCGGCTCGTTCGCGCCAACGCAGATCTTCGTCGAAGCCTTCGCCGAGTTCGACGTTCAGGTGTCCATCGACGAAGCCCGTGGCCCGATGGGCATGGGCAAATGGGACCACATCCGCACCCTGTGCGATCAGCCGCAGGTCGCCGAGCGCTATCGCAAAGCATTCGGCCGCACCCCGACCGACGATGACGTGACCGCCATCTACAACCGCTTCATGCCGCTGCAGATCGAAAAGATCGCCGAACACTCGGCGTTGATTCCCGGCGCACTGGAAACCATCGCCCACCTGCGTCAGCAAGGGATCAAGATCGGTTCCTGCTCCGGTTACCCGAAACAGGTGATGGACAAGGTCGTGGCGCTGGCTGCCACCAACGGCTACGTTGCCGACCATGTGGTCGCCACCGACGAAGTACCGAACGGTCGCCCATGGCCGGCTCAGGCGCTGGCCAACGTGATTGCGCTGGGTATCGATGACGTCGCGGCCTGCGTGAAGATCGACGACACCGTGCCGGGCATTCTCGAAGGTCGTCGCGCCGGGATGTGGACGGTGGCGCTGATCTGTTCGGGCAACGCGCTGGGCCTGGACTACGCCGGCTACCGTGCACTGGGCAGCGACGAACTGGCCAGCGAACGCAAACGCATCCACGCATTGTTCGCCGATTCCCGTCCGCACTACATGATCGACACCATCAGCGACCTGCCGGAAGTGATTGCCGACATTAACAAGCGCCTGGCCAACGGCGAGATGCCGCAATCGAGCTGATTACGTCTTTTGTCAAAACAACAAAAAACGCCAGGGTCTTCGCGACACTGGCGTTTTTTTTATGGCTGCAGCCTTGAGTCAGCGCTTTGAAACTCCGATCAGCCTCAGGCAAATCCGCCAAAGCGGATTACAGTTAAAGCATGCCGTCGCACAAGAATGGCACGTGGCGACCCTGATCTGTGAGGAAACACCGTATGCCGTGGACAAGTTCCGAATCGCGCTACAGCACCGTGTCCGTGCTGCTGCATTGGCTGATGCTGATCCTTTTGATCCTGGTCTATGCCAGCATGGAGTTGCGCGGGATCTTTCCCAAGGGCAGCGGCGGCCGCTCGCTGATTCGTGAAGTGCATTACATGCTCGGCCTGACTGTGTTCGTGCTGGTGTGGTTTCGCCTGGTGGCCCGCAGCATCGGCCCGGCACCGAAAATCTTCCCGGCCTCGCCACAATGGCAGACTCTGCTGGCGCGGGTGATGCACTGGTTGTTGTACCTGTTCATGATCAGCATGCCGATTCTTGGCTGGCTGATTACCAGCGCCGAGGGGCATCAGGTGATGTTCTACGGTTTCGATCTGCCGTTGCTGGTTCATGAAGACAAGGCATTCGCCAAGCAGGTCGAGCACTGGCATGTGTTGATCGGCAATATCGGCTACTGGCTGATCGGCCTGCATGCGCTGGCGGGGCTTTATCACCATTATGTGGTGGGCGATAACACCTTGCTGCGGATGATGCCCAAGCGCGGTTGAACACCGCCTCGGTGATATTCCCCTGTGGCGAGGGAGCTTGCTCCCGCTGGGCTGCGCAGCAGTCCTGAGTTCAAAAATGTGGACTGACAGGCGGACCGTATTTGCTGGATTAGCGACGGCTGCGCCGCCGAGCGGGAGCAAGCTCCCTCGCCACAGAAGTTCAACTGTAGGAAACGAATCCTCGCCGCCCTTGCAACCCACCCGTGTGCACGAAGATCAACCGTGTACCTGACGCGAATCCGCCCGCCTCGATCCGCTCCTTGAGCGCCAGCAACGCCTTGCCGGTGTACAGCGGCTCCAGCGCAACGCCGCTACAGCGTTCAATGCTCTCGATGAATGCAAGTAGCTGCGCGTCAACCTTGGCGAAGCCACCGCGACTGGCGTCGAGCAGCTCGTAGTCGGCAGCAGCGACACCTGCCTCCTGCATAATCGCCGCCACCTGCGGCGCCACCCCATGATCCTCGGGCACCGCCAGTGCGCCATACACCGGATGCGCACCTGCCTCGGCGAGCACCAGCCCTGCCAGCGTCGTCCCGGTGCCGCAGGCCAGCCACCAGCCGTGATAATTGCTCCAGCCCAGGTTGCCCAGTTGCGCGATCACCTGCTCCTTCAACACCTTGCAGCCCAATGCGCCCGCCAATCCGCCACCGCCCTCCGGCACCGCATGAAAATCTGGATACTGCGACTGCCACGGCTCCCAGAACCCCGGTTCATGCCGCGACCGATAGCCGCCGTAACCAAGCCAGTGCAGTTGCATGCCGAACGCTTGCAGATCGCTGACCGTCGGCGTTTGCTGTGGATGGCCGCGCAACAGGCCAACCGTTTCGAAGCCAAGACGTTTGCCCGCCGCCGCGAGCGCATGCAGATGATTGGAATACGCACCACCGAGGCTGATGACGCCCTGCGCGCCAGCGCGGTCGGCGGCCTTGAGATGCTCGACGAGTTTGAACCATTTGTTGCCGCTGATCAGCGGGTCGATCTGGTCCAGACGCAGGACCGCGACCTCGATTCCGGCGCGGGTGAGCCAGTCGAGTTCGAGCATTTGGAGGGGAGCTTGGGGCAACCAGTGGGCGGGAGGAAGAAGCATGGGCGACTGATCATTCTGAGTAGAGCCGGCATTCTAGTCGCTCATAAGCAGCCATCGCGAGCAGGCTCACGCCTGCATTGGTTCGATGTTGTTCACCGAATCAGTGAACAACACAAACACTGTGGGAGCGAGCTTGCTCGCGAAAGCGGTGTGTCAGCCAATATATATGTCGACTGACACCACGCCTTCGCGAGCAAGCTCGCTCCCACAGGTTAAGCGGCGTAGCTTAGAGCTCAGCGGCCAGACGCGACCCCTGATTGATCGCGCGCTTGGCATCCAGCTCCGCTGCCACATCGGCACCACCGATCAGGTGCACGTTCTGCCCCGCTGCGACCAGACCTTCCTGAAGGTCCCGCAGTGGATCCTGGCCGGCGCAAATCACGATATTGTCCACCGCCAGCACTTGCGGCTCGCCGGTTTCGCCGATACGGATGTGCAAGCCTTCGTCGTCGATCTTCAGGTATTCGACGCTGTTGAGCATCTGCACCTGCTTGTTCTTCAGACCGGTGCGGTGAATCCAGCCGGTGGTCTTGCCCAGACCATCACCGACCTTGGTTTTCTTGCGCTGCAACAGGAACACTTCGCGAGCCGGCGCGTGCGGCGCAGCTTTGATCCCGGCCACGCCACCACGCGCTTCCAGATGGGTGTCGATGCCCCACTCTTTCCAGAACGCGGTGCGATCCAGACTGGTGGCCACGCCTTGGTGCACAAGGAATTCCGAGACATCGAAACCGATGCCGCCCGCGCCGATCACCGCCACGCGCTTGCCCACCGGTTTGCGCTCAAGGATCACGTCCAGGTAGCTCAGCACCTTGGCATTCTCCACGCCCGGAATCGCCGGCACGCGCGGCGCGATGCCGGTGGCGAGGATGATTTCGTCGTAACCGCCCTCGACCAGTTTCGCCACGTCGACGCGGGTGTTCAGGCACACCTCGACATTCGTCGTCTGCAGCTTGCGCTTGAAGTAGCGCAGGGTTTCGAAGAACTCTTCCTTGCCCGGCACCCGCTTGGCGATGTTGAACTGGCCGCCGATTTCGCTGGCGGAATCGAACAAGGTCACCTGATGTCCGCGCTCAGCGGCCACGGTCGCGGCGGACAGGCCGGCAGGGCCGGCACCGACCACAGCGATCTTCTTGATCTGCTGTACCGGCAGATAGTTGAGCTCGGTTTCATGGCAGGCACGCGGGTTGACCAGGCAACTGGTGAGCTTGCCGCCGAAGGTGTGATCGAGGCACGCCTGGTTGCAACCGATGCAGGTGTTGATTTCGTCAGCGCGGCCTTCTGCAGCTTTGTTGACGAATTCCGGATCGGCGAGGAACGGCCGCGCCATCGAGACCATGTCGGCATCGCCTTCAGCGAGGATCTGCTCGGCGATTTCCGGGGTGTTGATGCGGTTGGTGGTAATCAGCGGAATGTTCACCGAACCACGCAGTTTGGCGGTGACCTTGCTGAACGCCGCGCGCGGCACCTTGGTGGCGATGGTCGGGATCCGCGCTTCGTGCCAGCCGATGCCAGTGTTGATGATGGTCGCGCCGGCCTGCTCGATGGCTTTGGCCAGGGTCACGATCTCTTCCCAACTGCTGCCGCCCTCGACCAGATCGAGCATCGACAAACGGAAAATGATGATGAAGTTCGGGCCGACCGCTTCACGCACTCGACGGACGATTTCCACCGGCAGGCGCATACGATTTTCGTAACTGCCGCCCCAGCGGTCGGTACGGTGGTTGGTGTGCGCGGCAAGGAACTGGTTAATGAAATAACCTTCCGAGCCCATGATTTCCACACCGTCATACTCGGCGCTCTGCGCCAGTACCGAACAGGTGACGAAATCGCTGATCTGTTTCTCGATGCCTTCCTCGTCCAGTTCTTTGGGCTTGAACGGGTTGATCGGCGCCTGAATCGCGCTTGGCGCAACCTGTTTCGGACTGTAGGCATAGCGCCCGGCGTGGAGGATCTGCATGCAGATCTTGCCGCCCGCCTCGTGCACTGCGCGAGTGACGATGCGATGCTTGAGCGCTTCTTCCTCGGTGGTCAGCTTGGCTGCACCGGAGTACACGCCGCCCTCGTCGTTCGGGCCGATACCGCCGGTGACCATCAGGCCGACGCCGCCACGAGCACGTTCGGCGAAGTACGCCGCCATGCGTTCGAAGCCACCCGGTTTCTCTTCAAGGCCAGTGTGCATCGAGCCCATCAGGGTGCGGTTGCGCAGTGTGGTGAATCCCAGGTCCAGCGGGGCCAACAGGTGCGGGTAATGAGCGGCGGTCATCGGTAACTCCACAACGTGCGATCACGGAAATTGCGGGAGCTCTGCGTCCCCCGTCAGTCATGTTCGACAGACTAAGAGTCGCACTGCTGTCACTCAATGACCGAAACTGACAAGTTATTGATCCAAATGCGCAGCGCCCCTTGGCAAGCGCAGGCATGCGCCCTACCCTAGTCGCCACACCCTGTACCCGGTTGTTGTTGGTTTTCATGCGCAAACTTCTGTACCTGTTTTTCTCCATGGCCATCGTTGCCACCCTGACCACCTACGCCATGTGGGCGGCGGACCGGCCGGCGGGACATTACCTGTCGGACCTGCGCATCAAACTGGCGGTCGATCAGGGCACGCCCGCCGACCGTGGCAATCTGCTGGGCATCCAGCCGGAACTGTTTCCGACCGACTACCAAAGCCCCGAGCGCCTGCACCGCAAACTCGCAGCCTATCTGCAGCAAGCGCAGGATCAGGGGCTGCTGAACGAAAAAACCGTGGTGGTACTGCCCGAGCATGTCGGTACCTGGCTGATGATCAGCGGCGAGAAAGACGAGCTCTACCAGGCGCCGACCCTGGTCGAAGCGATGAACTGGCTGGCGGCGAGCAATCCGTTGCTGTTCGCCCGCGCCTGGCTTACTGCCAAGGGCGACAACCGCCTTGACGATGCCCACCTGCGGATGAAGTCCAAAGTGATGGCCAAGGATTACCAGGCACTGTTTGGTGGACTGGCCAAGGAATTCCACGTGACGCTGGTGGCCGGCTCCATCGTCCTGCCCGAACCGAGCATTCGTGATGGCCAGCTCAAGCCCGGTAGCGGCGCGCTGTTCAACAGCAGCGTGGTGTTTGGCCGTGATGGTGTACCGCTGGGCCAGCCCCAGCGGCAAATGCACCCGATCTTCGAACAGCGCGATGTGATCGAGGGCGAAGACGCCCACGCGATCAACGTGGTCGACACGCCGGCCGGACGCCTGGGCGTGCTGATCGGCAGCGACAGCTGGTACCCGGACAACTATCGCCAACTCGACGAGCAAGGCGCGCAACTGGTAGCGGTGCCGGCCTTCGTCGTGGGTCACGGTGCGTGGAATCAGCCGTGGGCCGGTTATAAGGGCTCAAGTACACCGGGGTCGGTCAGCCTCAAGCCCGGGGAAATCAGTGAAGGTCAGGCCTGGCATCGCCTGACGCTCACCGCGCAGCCGCCGAGCAGCCGTGCGATCGCCGGCATGAGCGTGTTCCTGCGCGGCCAGTTCTGGGACAAGCCCGGCTCGGGCCAAAGCTTCCTCAGCAGCAACGGCCAGCAATTCGCCGATAGCGAAGCCCGTGGCGCGCGTCTGCTGAACATCTGGTTGTAAGCCATGAAACCGCTGCCGATGCGCCTTGGGGATCTGTCGGTAGGCTTCGTGCACAGCCTGGCTGATGCCGTGCGCAGCCACGGCGTCGAGCCGCAACCGCTGCTCGAACAATATGGCCTGGATGCCGCGCGATTGGCCGAAGCCGGCGCGCGACTGTCGATCCCGCGTTACATGCGGCTGGGGCACAGCGCGATCCAGTTGACCGGCGATCCGGCACTGGGCCTGAGCATGGGCCAACTCAGCCGCTTGAGTCAGGCCGGGCTCGCCGGGGTCACCGCTGCACAGGCACCGACCGTGCGCGAAGCGGCCCGCTGCCTGATCCGTTTCGAGCCACTGTACGGTTCCAACTATCGCGGGCAGTCGAGCTTTCACGAGGACGCACATGGCGCGTGGCTGCGCTTCTATTCGATCAGCCCGTACAACGCCTATAACCGCTTTGTGGTGGATTCGATCATCGCCGGCTGGCTGCATCAGCTGTCCAGCGTCAGCCGCGAGCCTTTGCGCGCCGAGCGCATCGACATCGAATTTGACGCGCCGGACTATCGCGACGCCTATAGCGTGCTGGGCGATTGCCCGATCCAGTTCGGCTCCGAACGCAATCAACTGCGCTTGAGCCTCGCCAGCCTCGCTCTGCGCAACCCGGAACACTGCCCAAGCACCTGGAAACACTTGCTTGCGTTGTGTGAACGGGAACTGGAGCAGTTGACCCGCACCCGCAGCCTGCGCGAACGCATCACACAGTTGTTGGGGCCGTTGCTCAATGGTGGCCGGGAACCCGACCTGGAAGAAGTGGCGGCGCGTCTGAAGCTACCGACCTGGACCTTGCGGCGCAAACTGGCCGAGGAAGGCACACAGTTTCGCGCCATACTCAACGACACCCGCCGCGACCTGGCAATGACCTACATCCGCGACACCGAACTGGCGTTCGGTGAGATCGCCTATCTGCTGGGCTTTGCTTCAGCCGAGGCGTTTCAACGCGCCTTCAAACGCTGGAGCGGCCAGACCCCCGGCGAGTTTCGCCGCAGTCACCGCAAAACCGCCTGACGCCTTACAACTCGGTGGCGTCTTCGGCCGGTTCTGGCTGATCGAGTTCATACGCCTGAAATTCGAGCAGTTCTTCTTGATAATCGTCCATCGTCTCATCCCCCTACTGCCCGCTAAAAAAACAGCCCGGTCAAGTGACCAGTGCCTCGAGCGTATCGTGCCCGTATGAAGGGAACGTGACATCCCCGCCTTCATGAATAAAACGTAGCAGGTGGTCAGGAATTTATCGCTGGAATTTGTCCGGAGAATGTAACGGGATTTGAGTGCGCCACAAAACAAATGTGGGAGCGAGCCCCCCCCGCTCCCACAGCAGAGCCCCGCGCGGCTCACTGCATCGCCGGAATCGGCTCCGATGGCGGCGGGATATTGGTCGGGTTGGCCGGCGGCGTGATCGTTTCGGCAGCCGGTGCAGGATCTGCACTCGGTGCCGGGGTGATCGGCGCGGATTCCGCAGGCGGCACCACGGGTTCGGAACCCGCTGGCGTCGGTGCAACCGTGGCCGGCGCAGGCGTCACCGCCGGAGTGGCCGGCGTCATGGTCTGGGCTGGCTCGACAATGCCGGCTGGCGGTGGCGCTGGCGCTGTCTCGACTGCCGGGGCAGGTGTTGTCGGCGCTACAGCAGCAGGCTTCGGCTCCGGGACACCCAGATCAGTCTTGGGTTTTTCTTCAATGTGCGCGGCTTTCTTCGCATCGGCCGGCAGGAACAGCTCAACCAGGGTGAAGAAGCGCTCGTAGAACTTCTGCGACGTCACGGTCTCACTGGCCACCTTGACCATCGAATCATCGGACGAGCCGATCGGCATCGACACCGAACCCAACACGCCGACCCCGAGGCTGGCAGAGTTGTTGGTCTTCTTCAACGCGTAGCGATCCTGCAAGGCATTGGCGAACACCGTGGCATGGTGTTTGGAACTGCCGTCTTCGGTACACACCACGTTGAAGCTGATCTCCATGTGGGTTTCACCGGTTTGCTGGAAGCTTTTGTGGCCACTGATCAGTTTCGGGTCACTGCTGGTGATGATGTAGCCCTGGCTGAGCAACGCACGACGGGCCGCCTCGCAACTCGCGGTGTCGGCCACCGGATAATTGCGCGAGAACGTGCCGGAATCATCGAAGTTCTCATGCTCATAGATCGGCTTGTCCTTCGAACAGCCAGCAACAGCGGTCAACAACAGCGCCAACCCAACGACACGCATGGGAGTTGAAATCAACATTGAACATCCTGAGGGAAAACAGTCCGGGGCGTATTGTGCAACAGAACTTGGCCCTGCGGCGCATGGATTGTGTCTTAAAGCCGTTACAACCCTATTGACCATGGTTTGCCGGAAAAAGTCGCAGCCACTCGCCGCACGGGCGAAACGGCCAGCCGCCACACCCAAAACAACGGAAACAGCCAAATCCCAAGCATAAAAAAGCCCCGACTATCAGATCGGGGCTTTCCTGTTACCGCTCAGTCAAACATCAATAGCGCTTGATATCCGCCTGACTTTCCAACTGCTTGCGGAACGCCGCGAAATCCTGCTGACCTTCACGCGAAGCAAGGAAGCGACGGTACTGCGCCTTCTCTTCATCAGTCGGCGCTACTGCTTCATTCACACCGTCCAGGCGCACGATCATCAGGCTACCGTCCTGCAAGGTCACGCTGCTGAACGTCGGCTTGCCCTTGGCCGCCGGTTTCGGCATACGGAACAACGCCTGCAGCACAGTCGGATCAACCCCTTCCTGAGCGCGAGTGGCCGCCGTGACAACCTTCCAGTTCTGACCCTCGACAGCCTTGTCCAGCGGAGTCTTGCCATCGCGCAGACTGGCGATCAGCTGGTCAGCCTTGGTCTTGGCCGCAGCACTGGCATGCTCCTTGGTCAACTGCGCGCGAATCGCCGTGTTGACGGCTTCCAGAGGCAACTGCTCAGGCTTCAGGTGTTCCTTGGCACGCAGCACGACCACGGTTTCCGGGTCCAGCTCGATGCCGGTGCTGTTGGCGTTTTCTTCCAGCACTTCCTGGCTGAATGCAGCGCTCACCACAGCACGGTTGGCCGCAATGCCTTCACCACCTTCACGGCCGAACGGCTTGGAGGTGTGCACAGTCAGTTTCAGATCTGCCGCTGGCTGGGCCAGGTCAGACGCTTCGAACGCCGAGTCTTCCAGTTGCTTGGTCGCCTCGACAAAACGCTGCTCGACCTGTTGAGTCTTCAGCTCGCGGGTCAGCTTGTCTTTCAGGCTGGCCAGGGTCGGAACTTCCGGCGCTTCAACACCCAGCAGCTTGATCAGGTGGTAACCGAAGTCGGTACGCACCGGCTCGGACACCTGGTCCTTGTTCAGCGAGTACAGGGCTTTTTCGAAAGCTGGATCATAGACGCCAGGACCGGCAAAACCGAGGTCACCGCCATTGTTGGCCGAGCCCGGATCCTGCGAGAACTCCTTGGCCAGCGCTTCGAATTTCTCGCCCTTGGCCAGACGCGCCTGGACTTCTTCGATCTTGGCCTTGGCCTGAGCGTCGGTGGTCTTGTCGTTGACTTCGATCAGGATATGCGCGGCGCGGCGCTGTTCCGACAGGTTGGCGATCTCTTTCTGATACGCCGCCTGCAGGTCTTCGTCCTTGACCGCAACCTGGTCGAAGAATGAAGACTTCTTCAGCTCGACGTAATCGACAACCACCTGCTCAGGGGTCATGAACTCCTTGGCGTGCTCGTCGTAGTAAGCCTTGACCTCATCGTCGGTCAGCTTGACCGCGGCCGGGTCGGCCTTGACGTTCAGCGAAGCGAAATCGCGGGTCTGTTTTTCCAGACGGGCGAATGCCAGCACTTCAGCGTCGGTGACGAAACCGCTGCCGGCAACACCGGCGCGCAACTGACCGATCAGCATTTCCTGAGCCAGCATCTGGCGGAATTGCATGCGGGTGTAGCCCAGTTGACGGATCACCTGATCAAAGCGCTCGGAGCTGAACTTGCCGTCCACCTGGAATTCAGGGGTCTGCAGGATCACCTGATCCAGTGCACCTTCGGAGAAAGCGAATTTCGATTGTTCTGCGCCTTGCAACAGCAGCTTGCGATCGATCAGCCCCTTGAGGGCCGACTCGCGGAGCATTTTTTCGTCAAGCAAGGAAGCATCGAAATCCTTGCCCAGCTGTTGCATCAGCTGACGGCGTTGCATGTCAACGGCCTGGCTCAGCTCGTTCTGGCTGATTTCTTCACCATTGACCTTGGCCGCATCGTTGGTGTGCGTCGTGGCCTTGAAAATAGCGTCGAAACCGGTCAGAGCCATCAGTGCAACGATGACCCCGATAATGGTCTTGGCAATCCAGCCTTGTGAATTGTCCCTGATATTCTGCAGCATGCGTCCCCCAGAAACGGTTGAACTTCAAAAATTTGGCAACCGTGGAGCGTGGGTAGAATCCGGATAGAAGAAAGGCGCATCCGAGGATGCGCCTTCTCGTAACTGGCGGAGCGGACAGGGCTCGAACCCTCGATCCCGGCGTTACAGGCAGCTGTTCCAGCGACCTGCTCTACCGCTCCGCTGCCAAGTCAGGCATGACCCCGACCCGGATGGGTAAAAACCTGAAACAAACTAACTTAGTTAACAGCTTCTTTCAGTGCTTTACCGGCTTTGAAACCTGGCTTTTTAGCAGCAGCGATTTGCAGCGTCTTGCCGGTCTGTGGGTTGCGACCAACGCGAGCTGGACGATCAGTCACGGAGAAAGTGCCGAAACCAACCAGAACAACGGAGTCGCCGGCCTTCAGAGCGCCAGTGACGGATTCGATAACAGCGTCCAGCGCACGGCCAGCAGCAGCTTTCGGGATATCAGCGGATGCAGCGATAGCATCAATCAGTTCCGACTTGTTCACTCTAAGTCCCCTTATATCTATTTTGAGATGATTCTAAGTTTTTTGGTGAAAGCAAAAACGAGTGCTGAATGGCCTACAGACACTTAAGAGCCGCTTTATAACAAGGGCTCTAAAAAGCTGTCAAGGAAGCCCCCCAGGCAAAAACGTATTAATGCGTGCTAATTCTTTCCTTTGAATCAGACTCACGTTTTTCGTCCTTGGAAACTATCTCCGGAGCCACATCCGGCAAGGGCTCCGGCGCGTATTGCAGCGCAATTTGCAGGACCTCGTCAATCCATTTAACCGGTTTAATCTGCAGATCCTGCTTGATATTGTCAGGAATCTCCTTCAGATCGCGCACGTTCTCTTCCGGAATAATCACAATCTTGATTCCACCGCGGTGAGCGGCGAGCAGTTTTTCCTTCAGACCACCGATTGCCAGCACTTGACCACGCAAGGTGATTTCGCCAGTCATGGCGACATCGGCGCGCACCGGAATCCCGGTCAATGCCGATACCAATGCCGTGCACATGCCTACACCCGCGCTTGGACCGTCTTTCGGCGTCGCGCCTTCCGGCATGTGAATGTGGGTGTCGCGCTTCTCGTGGAAGTCCAGCGGAATGCCCAGGCTCTTGGCACGGCTGCGCACAACGGTCAGGGCTGCAGTGATCGATTCGACCATTACATCGCCCAACGAACCGGTCTTGATCAGTTGACCTTTGCCCGGTACCACAGCCGCTTCGATGGTCAGCAATTCGCCACCCACCTGCGTCCACGCCAGGCCAGTCACCTGACCGATCTGATCCTGCTGCTCAGCCAGACCGTAGCGGAATTTACGCACACCGAGGAAGTGTTCGAGCAGGTCAGCTGTCACTTTTACCGAGAAGCGTTTTTCCAGCGCATGTTCTTTCACAGCCTTGCGGCAGACTTTGGCGATCTGACGTTCGAGGCCACGCACACCGGCTTCACGGGTGTAGTAACGGATGATGTCGCGGATCGCTTCCTCGTCGAATTCCAGCTCACCCTTCTTCAGACCGTTGGCGGCGATCTGCTTCGGCGACAGGTACTTGACGGCGATGTTGATCTTTTCGTCTTCGGTGTAACCCGGCAGACGAATGACTTCCATCCGGTCCAGCAGTGCTGGCGGGATGTTCATCGAGTTCGAGGTGCACAGGAACATCACATCGGACAAGTCGTAATCGACTTCCAGGTAGTGATCGTTGAAGTTGTGGTTCTGCTCCGGATCGAGCACTTCCAGCAACGCCGACGCCGGGTCGCCGCGCATGTCGCTGCCCATTTTGTCGATTTCATCGAGCAGGAACAGCGGGTTGCGCACACCCACTTTTGTCATCTTTTGAATCAATCTTCCTGGCATCGAACCGATGTAAGTCCGGCGGTGACCACGAATTTCCGCCTCGTCACGCACGCCACCCAAGGCCATGCGCACGAATTTGCGGTTGGTGGCGTGAGCAATCGACTCCGCCAGCGAAGTTTTACCTACGCCAGGAGGACCGACCAGGCACAACACCGGGCCACGGATCTTCTTCACACGTTTTTGCACGGCGAGGTATTCAAGGATGCGTTCCTTGACCTCTTCAAGGCCGTAATGATCGGCATCGAGAATGTCTTCCGCACGCGCCAGGTCGAGACGTACCTTGCTCTGCGCCTTCCACGGCACCTGCACCAGCCAGTCGATGTAGGAGCGCACCACGGTGGCTTCAGCGGACATCGGCGACATTTGCTTGAGTTTGTTCAGCTCGGCGGTGGCCTTGGCCAGGGCATCCTTCGGCAGGCCGGCCGCATCGATGCGCTTTTTCAGCTCTTCGATTTCGTTGTGACCTTCGTCACCGTCACCCAGCTCTTTCTGAATAGCCTTCATCTGCTCATTCAGGTAGTACTCGCGCTGACTGCGTTCCATTTGTTTTTTGACGCGGCCGCGAATGCGTTTTTCGACTTGCAGCAGATCGATCTCGGCATCCAGCAAGGCGAGCACGTGCTCGACGCGGGCTGACAAATCGATGATTTCGAGGATTTCCTGCTTCTGCTCGATTTTCAGCGCCATGTGCGCGGCCATGGTGTCAACCAGGCGGCCAGGCTCATCAATGCTGTTGAGCGACGACAGGACTTCAGCCGGGACTTTCTTGCCCAACTGCACATATTGTTCGAACTGCGACAGCAGGCTGCGCACGAAAACTTCCGATTCGCGCTCGGCAGCATCGACTTCGTCGATCAGCGAGACTTCGGCGCGGCAATGCCCGTCGACTTCGCTGAAGCGCTCTACAGCGCCGCGCTGCTCACCTTCGACCAGAACCTTGACGGTGCCGTCTGGCAGCTTCAGCAGCTGCAGCACCGTCGCAATCGTACCTACGCGATAGAGAGCGTCTTCACCGGGATCATCGTCAGCCGGGTTTCTCTGGGCCAGCAGCAGGATCTGCTTGTCGCCCGTCATCGCGGCCTCGAGGGCTTCGATGGATTTCTCGCGCCCCACGAACAGCGGGATAACCATGTGCGGATAAACCACGACATCACGCAATGGCAGGAGAGGCAATTCGATGGTTGTCTTCATGATTTCGCCTCTACGGCGGCCATATGGCCGTAATCAGATGGAATTAAGCTTGAAACCAAGATGGGGGCTGCCTTGAAAAAAAACAAGCGCAAAGCGGATGTAAAAAACGACATAAAAAAAAAGAGGCCCGAAGGCCCCTTCTTTGTACCGGCAGTGTGGACACTTACGCGTCCGGCGCTGCCTTGGCCGTCGGCTCACTGTTTTCGTAGATATACAGTGGCTTGGACTTGCCTTCAATCACGCTTTCATCGATGACGACTTTGCTCACTTCAGACTGCGAAGGGATTTCGTACATCGTGTCGAGCAGCACACCTTCAAGAATCGACCGCAGGCCACGGGCACCGGTTTTACGCTCCAGAGCTCGCTTGGCAACCGATTTCAGTGCGTCGGTCCGGAATTCCAGATCCACGCCTTCCATCTCGAACAGCTTGGCATACTGCTTGGTCAGAGCATTTTTCGGCTCGGTGAGGATCTGCATCAGCGCAGCCTCGTCGAGCTCATCCAGCGTCGCCAGAACCGGCAGACGACCGACGAATTCCGGGATCAGACCGAACTTGACCAGATCGTCAGGCTCGACTTCACGCAGGGATTCACCGACTTTTTTGCCCTCTTCCTTGCTGCGCACTTCTGCGTTGAACCCGATGCCGCCCTTGGTGGAACGGTTTTGAATAACCTTTTCCAGACCGGAGAACGCACCACCGCAGATGAACAGGATGTTACGGGTGTCGACCTGCAGGAACTCCTGCTGCGGATGCTTGCGGCCACCTTGCGGCGGGACGGAAGCGACCGTGCCTTCGATCAACTTGAGCAAGGCCTGTTGCACGCCCTCACCGGAAACATCGCGGGTGATCGACGGGTTGTCGGACTTGCGGGAAATCTTGTCGATTTCGTCGATGTAGACAATGCCCATCTGGGCCTTTTCCACGTCGTAATCGCACTTTTGCAGCAGTTTCTGAATGATGTTCTCGACATCTTCACCTACGTAGCCAGCCTCGGTGAGGGTGGTGGCGTCGGCGATGGTGAACGGAACGTTCAGCAGGCGGGCCAGTGTTTCGGCCAGCAGGGTTTTACCGGAGCCTGTCGGGCCGATCAGCAGGATGTTGCTCTTGCCGAGTTCGACGTCGTCAGCCTTCTTGTCACGCTGGTTCAGACGC
The DNA here is from genome assembly GCF_000828175.1 of Pseudomonas sp. W15Feb9B. NCBI lineage: Bacteria > Pseudomonadati > Pseudomonadota > Gammaproteobacteria > Pseudomonadales > Pseudomonadaceae > Pseudomonas > Pseudomonas sp. W15Feb9B. Next base: position 21,512 of record NZ_JTKF01000051.1, read on the forward strand.
TTGTAGTGGTTGTACACCGCTACGGCCAGAACCTTTTTCGCACGCTCCTGACCGATTACATACTGGTCAAGGATGCCGCTGATTTCTTTAGGCGAAGGCAATTTATGCGCGCTGCTTTCGGCCTGTGCTTCCTGCACCTCCTCGCGGATGATGTCATTGCACAAGTCGACGCACTCGTCGCAGATAAAGACCGAGGGGCCGGCAATCAATTTGCGTACTTCATGCTGGCTTTTGCCACAGAAGGAGCAATAGAGCAGCTTGCCGTTGTCCTCGCCGTTGCGGGTGTCAGTCATTCGTTCGATCCAAATCCGATAGGCTTGCAACACAAGATGAAGGCTATTGCGGGCTTTTTCAAGCCCGCTGGTGGTCGGACCTGCCGACCCACCTTATTTTGAGCTGCTTATTTTACGCAGGACGCTGGTTGATGACTTCGTCGATCAGACCGTATTCCTTCGCAGCTTCTGCACTCATGAAGTTGTCGCGGTTGGTATCGCGCTCGATTTCTTCAAGCGTACGACCGCTGTGCTTGGCCATCAGCGTGTTCAGACGCTCGCGGATGAAGAGGATTTCCTTGGCATGGATTTCGATATCCGAGGCCTGGCCCTGGAAACCGCCCAGCGGCTGGTGAATCATCACACGCGAGTTCGGCAGGCAGAAACGCTTGCCTGGAGCACCGGCCGTCAGCAGGAATGCACCCATGCTGCACGCCTGACCAATGCACGTCGTCGATACGTTTGGCTTGATGAACTGCATGGTGTCGTAGATCGACATGCCCGCTGTCACCGAACCGCCCGGGGAGTTGATATAGAGATGGATGTCCTTGTCCGGGTTTTCCGCTTCAAGGAACAGCAATTGCGCACAGATCAGGTTGGCCATGTAGTCCTCTACAGGACCCACCAGAAAGATTACGCGCTCCTTCAGAAGGCGCGAGTAGATGTCATAGGCGCGCTCGCCACGAGCAGATTGCTCGACAACCATCGGGACCAGGCCGCCGGCGGCCTGGATATCAGAGTTCTGCTGAATATACGAATTACGGAACATGCTCTGCAGTCACTCCCAAATAGTTATGTCTTGAATACGCATAAGCCAGCTCGAAGGCTGGCTTATGTGTGTACTTCTTAACGCAAAAACAATCAGTCGGCTTTTGGAGCTTCTACCGGCTTGACCGCTTCTTCGTAAGAGACCGATTTGTCGGTCACGCTAGCTTTCTGCAGAACAGTATCCACAACTTGTTCTTCCAGCACAACCGAACGGACTTCGTTCAGTTGCTGCTCGTTCTTGTAGTACCAGGACACGACCTGCTCAGGTTCCTGGTAAGCCGAAGCCATTTCCTGAATCATTTCACGAACGCGGGCTTCGTCAGGCTTCAGGTCGAATTGCTTGACCACTTCAGCGACGATCAGACCCAGCACTACACGGCGCTTGGCTTGCTCTTCGAACAGCTCGGCAGGCAGTTGATCAGGCTTGATGTTGCCGCCGAACTGCTGAACAGCCTGCACGCGCAGACGGTCAACTTCGTTGGACAGCAGTGCCTTTGGCACTTCGATCGGGTTGGTGGCCAGCAGACCGTCCATTACCTGATTTTTCACCTTGGACTTGATGGCCTGACGCAGCTCACGCTCCATGTTCTTGCGAACTTCGGTGCGGAAGCCTTCCAGACCGGTTTCCTTGATGCCGAATTGAGCGAAGAATTCTTCGTTCAGCTCTGGCAGTTTCGGCTCGGAAACGGTGTTGACGGTCACGGTGAACTCGGCGGTTTTACCAGCCAGGTCCAGGTTCTGATAGTCCTCAGGGAAGGTCAGGTTCAGAACGCGCTCTTCGCCTGCCTTGGCGCCAACCAGGCCTTCTTCGAAGCCCGGAATCATGCGACCGGAACCCAGCACCAGCTGAGTACCTTTGGCGGAGCCGCCAGCGAATGCTTCGCCGTCAACCTTGCCGACGAAATCGATGTTCAGCTGGTCTTCGTTCTGGGCAGCGCGGTCGGCCACTTCAAAACGGGTGTTCTGCTTGCGCAGGATGTCCAGCATCTTGTCCAGATCAGCGTCAGCCACGTCAGCGCTCAGGCGCTCGACAGTGATGCCGTCGAAACCGGCAACAGTGAACTCAGGGAACACTTCGAATACGGCAACGTATTCCAGGTCCTTGCCAGCTTCCAGCGACTTCGGCTCGATCGAAGGCGAACCGGCAGGGTTCAGCTTCTGCTCAACCACGGCTTCATAGAAGGAGGACTGGATGACATCACCAACAGCTTCCTGACGAGCGTCAGCACCGAAACGGCGCTTGATTTCGCTCATTGGCACTTTGCCTGGACGGAAGCCAGCAATCTTGGCCTTTTGGGCAGTCTGCTGCAGACGCTTGTTGACCTGGCTCTCAATGCGCTCAGCCGGCACGGTGACGCTCATGCGGCGCTCAAGAGCAGTAGTATTTTCAACAGAAACTTGCATGGATATTCCTCGTTGCACAGACGTTAGCCGGCCGTTTCCGACCCCAGAATCAAGGGCATGCATTCTAGTGGGTCAAACTCAAGAAGTCACCCTACTGAAAACGGGTAAAAAAACAGCAGGCCATTTATAGGTGTGAATGCAGCAATGCATTCCACCCCGAAGACGAATAAAGACCATCACGCCAGGGCTCTGCTTCAACCGCTTCTATATATAGAAGAGACTGCGAGCCATCTCCCTGACGGCCGATCCAGCGAACATGGCCGGTGGTCGACACGCAGGCTGCAAGCCCGTAAACACGACGAAACGCCCTGCACTTCGACCTGAAACCCAGCACAACAAACCACAAACCGTAAAACAAAAAAGGCGCCAGACTGTTAAATCTGGCGCCTTTCGAAATAT
>NZ_JTKF01000052.1:0-54999 GCF_000828175.1 Pseudomonas sp. W15Feb9B
CGGGATTGATCCGGGGGCAGCGCCTACGGTTTGCTTCGCTGCACCTCCTCTCGCTGTGTTTGGCTTCGCCAAACGGTCGCTGCGCTCCCACCCCCGGATCAATCCTTCCGCTCAGCCTTCCGACGTCGCCCGTGGATCAAGATCAAAAGCTGCAGCCGAGCTTGCGCTCATCCTGGAGTGGGGCGGCTGCGCCGCGGGTTTTGTGTAGGAGCTACCGAAGGCTGCGATCTTTTGATCTTGATTTTGTGGGAGCTGGCCTACCAGCCGACCAATACCTAACTGAACACACCCAACCCAATTGTGGGAGCTGGCTTGCCAGCGAAGGCGGCCTGCCAGTCGACCAATCCCTAACTGAACGCACCCAATCCAACTGTGGGAGCTGGCCTGCCAGCGATGGCGCTATGTCATTCACCAGTGATGCTTGCTGATCTCGGTCATCGCCAGCAGGCGAGCTCCCACAAGGTTAGTGCCGGTTCGGGAATTCTCGGTGCATCTGCTCCAGCAGCGCATCCTTGTCCTGCCACAGTTGGTTGATCCAGCCCTGAAACTGCAGACGGTATTCGCCGTCCTGGTCGTAGTTCTTACCGATGAAGGCTGGCGGGATTTTCAGTTCTTCAAAGTGCACGACCACGTCGCGCACGTTGCCGCACAGCAGGTCCCAGAACCCCGGACGCCCGCCCGGGTAGTGAATGGTCACGTTGACGATCGACTCAAGCTGCTCACCCATCGCATCCAGCACAAAGGCGATGCCGCCAGCCTTGGGCTTGAGCAGGTATTTGAACGGTGATTGCTGCTGCGCGTGCTTGCCTTCGGTGAAGCGTGTGCCTTCGACAAAGTTGAAAATCCCCACCGGGTTGTCGCGAAACTTCGCGCAGGTCTTGCGCGTGGTTTCCAGGTCTTTGCCTTTCTTCTCCGGGTGTTTTTCCAGATAGGCCTTGGAGTAGCGTTTCATGAACGGAAAGCCCAGCGCCCACCACGCCAGGCCAATCACCGGGACCCAGATCAGCTCCTGCTTGAGGAAGAATTTCAGCGGCTGGATGCGCCGATTGAGCACGTATTGCAGCACCAGAATGTCGACCCAGCTCTGGTGGTTGCTGGTGATCAAATACGAGTGTTTGTAATCCAGGCCTTGCAAGCCGCTGATGTGCCAACGGGTGCGGCGTACCAGGTTCATCCAGCCCTTGTTGTTACTGATCCAGGCTTCGTGGGTGTGGCTCATCAGCCACCGTGAGGCGCGGCGGGCGAGGTCGAAGGGCAGCACTTTGATCAACGCCACGCAGAACAGGAACGAGCACAGCAGAATCGTATTGAGCGCCAACAGCAGCGCGGCGATCACGCCGCGAATCGGGGCGGGCAGGAAGTCCAGCATTTACACATCCATAGGTCGGTTGGCGGCTTGAATCGCGGTCAGGGCGATGGTGTAGACGATGTCGTCGACCTGCGCGCCGCGCGGCAGGTCGTTCACCGGTTTGCGCAGACCTTGCAGCATCGGGCCGAGGCTGACGCAGTCGGCACTGCGCTGCACGGCTTTGTGGGTGGTGTTGCCGGTGTTCAGGTCGGGGAACACGAACACCGTGGCGCGGCCAGCCACCTGGCTGTTGGGCGCCAGTTGCCGGGCCACATCGGCGTTGGCAGCGGCGTCGTATTGCAGCGGCCCGTCGATCAGCAGCGAGTGCTGTTGCTCGTGGGCGAGCAGGGTGGCTTCGCGGACTTTCTCGACTTCTTCGCCGCTGGCCGACTCGCCGCTGGAGTAACTGATCATCGCCACGCGCGGGGTGATGCCGAAGGCCGCTGCCGAGTCGGCGCTTTGCAGGGCGATCTCGGCCAGCTCAGTTGCGCTTGGGTGCGGATTCATCACGCAGTCGCCGTAGACCAGCACTTCTTCGGGGAACAGCATGAAGAACACCGAAGACACCAGCGTGCAGCCCGGCGCGGTCTTGATCAGTTGCAGCGCCGGGCGGATGGTGTTGGCGGTGGTGTTGATCACGCCCGACACCAGACCGTCGACTTCATCCAGCGCAAGCATCATGGTGCCAATGACCACGGTGTCTTCCAGTTGCTGTTCGGCCATCGGCGCGTTGAGGCTTTTGCTTTTGCGCAGGGCGACCATCGGTTCGATATAACGCTCGCGGATCAGATCCGGATCGAGAATCTCCAGCCCCGGCGGCAGCTCGATGCCTTGCGCGCGGGCCACGGCTTCAACGTCCGCCGGTTTGGCCAGCAACACGCAACGGGCGATGCCGCGCTCCTGACAGATCGCCGCGGCTTGCACGGTGAGCGGCTCGCTGCCTTCGGGCAGGACGATGCGCTTGTTCGCCGACTGCGCCCGTTGAATCAGTTGATAGCGGAATACTGCAGGTGACAGGCGCATTTCCCGCGGGGTGCCGCAGCGCTGGTGCAGCCACTTGGCATCGAGATGGCTGGCGACGAAGTCGGTGATGATCTCCGCACGCTCGCGGTCATCAATGGGGATTTCCTTGTTCAGGCCATTGAGCAGGTTGGCGGTGTCGTAGGAGCCGGTGCTCACCGACAATACCGGCAGACCGGCCTGCAACGCGCCACGGCACAAGTCCATGATGCGTGGATCGGGCAGGGTGTCACTGGTCAGCAACAGCCCGGCCAATGGCACGCCGTTGAGCGCCGCAAGGCTGACCGCAAGAATGATGTCGTCGCGATCGCCCGGGGTTACCACCAGCACGCCGGGCTTGAGCAGCTCCACGGTGTTGCGCATGGTGCGCGCGCAGATGATGATTTTGGTCATGCGCCGGGTTTCATAGTCGCCGGCGTTGAGCACCTGTGCGCCCATCAGGTCAGCGACGTCGCGGGTGCGCGGTGCGTTGAGCTCGGGCTGGAACGGAATGCAGCCGAGCAGGCGGAAGTCACCGCTGCGCAGCAACGGCGAATGCTCCTTCAGGCGCGTGGCGAAGGCCTCCATGCTCTCGTCGGTCTTGACCTTGTTGAGGATCACGCCGAGGACTTTCGGGTCTTTCGGACCGCCAAACAATTGCGCCTGCAATTCCACGCGGCCGGAGAGTTCGGCGAGCACTTCGTTTTCCGGGGCCGACACCAGAATTACCTCGGCATCCAGGCTTTTGGCCAGGTGCAAATTGACCCGCGCCGCATAACTGGCGCTGCGGGTCGGCACCATGCCTTCGACCACAAGCACGTCCTTGCCGACAGCCGCTTGCTGATACAGGGCGATGATTTCTTCGAGCAGCTCATCGAGCTGACCGTCGCCGAGCATTCGCTCGACGTGGGCCAGGCCCAGTGGTTGCGGCGGTTTCAGGCCGTGAGTACGTGCCACCAGTTCGGTGGAACGCTCGGGGCCGGTGTCGCCCGGATGCGGCTGGGCTATCGGTTTGAAGAAGCCGACTTTCAGTCCGGCCCGCTCCAGGGTACGCACCAGCCCGAGGCTGATGGAGGTCAGACCCACGCCAAAATCGGTGGGCGCGATAAAAAAAGTTTGCATGCGGATTCTCTAAGGGTGCATGGCAAGGGTGGCGATCTATACGTGACCGCCTACCGAAATTCAGTCGCCAAGGTTATCGCTAACCGAGCCTTGTGCGCACCAACCGCAGGTAAAGGCTTGGCCTATTTTTTCAATACGTTGCGCCGGGTCAAGGACCCAGGCGCGCGATTGCCATGGCGGCTGATGACGCAGGTGCTGGGTGTGGCCACAGGAAAGCTCGGCCACCCAGTGACCGTCCTCGTCCTGATGGAAGCCGGTGATCGTCGAAACCCGTTTGTCCGGGTTGTGTTCGCTTTCGCGCGATTGCTTCGCTAAACTTGGCCTTTCTATATTCTTATGCAAAAGGTCTCGCCCCATGCTGATCGCCGCCAATAAGGCTGTCTCCATCGACTATACCCTGACCAACGACGCTGGTGAGGTCATCGACAGCTCCGCCGGCGGCGCTCCGCTGGTCTACCTGCAAGGCGCAGGCAACATCATCCCGGGCCTGGAAAAAGCGCTGGAAGGCAAGGCTGTTGGTGACGAGCTGGAAGTTTCCGTTGAGCCGGAAGACGCTTACGGCGAATACGCTGCCGAACTGGTCAGCACCCTGAGCCGCAGCATGTTCGAAGGCGTTGACGAGCTGGAAGTCGGCATGCAGTTCCACGCTTCGGCGCCGGACGGCCAGATGCAGATCGTGACCATCCGTGACCTGGACGGCGACGACGTCACCGTTGACGGTAACCACCCACTGGCCGGTCAGCGCCTGAACTTCAAAGTGAAGGTCGTTGCTATCCGTGACGCCAGCCAGGAAGAAGTCGCTCATGGCCACGTCCATGGCGAAGGTGGCCATCACCACTGATTTTCTGCGCTAAGCTTCGAGTACTGGAGAGGCGCCTGCGGGCGCCTTTTTAGTCCGCGGCTGTCCTTGGTGGCCTCGCCAAGTGGCTGTTTCGAGTAGAACACGGGAATCTGGAGTCCGTCATGAGTGCTTTTCACGACCTTAAGTTGACAGCCCTGGATGGTCAGGAGCTACCGTTGGCGCCTTTCAAGGGCCAAGTCGTGCTGGTGGTCAACGTCGCCTCCAAATGCGGCTTGACCCCACAGTACGCGGCACTGGAAAACCTCTACCAGCAATTCAAGGGCAAAGGCTTCAGTGTGCTGGGCCTGCCGTGCAACCAGTTTGCCGGCCAGGAACCAGGCACGGAGCAGGAAATCCAGGAATTCTGCAGCCTGAACTATGGCGTGACGTTCCCGTTGTCGAGCAAGCTTGAAGTCAACGGTCACGAGCGGCACCAGCTGTACCGCTTGCTGGCGGGCGAGGGCGCGGAGTTTCCCGGGGATATCACCTGGAACTTCGAGAAGTTTCTGCTCGGCAAGGACGGCCGGGTGCTGGCGCGGTTCTCGCCGCGCACGGCGCCGGATGATCCGACCATCGTTCACGCGATTGAAAAAGCGCTGGGCTGAAATAGTCAGAGCAAAAGATCGCAGCCTTCGGCAGCTCCTACAGGGGATCGTCGAAGCTGCGATTTTTTCGTTTCTGCACCGACCTCTGTAGGCGCTGCCGCAGCCTGAGATCTTTGCTTTGGCCCTTTTGATCCTTGATCACTCAAATCAATAATGCTGTTCAAGGCTTGCAACTCTCCATATTATCGCCGTCATAAAGTCATTCCCTGTGGAGCCTTCCAATGCCGGTGCAAGCCCTGTTCAAACCGTTCCATCTCGGTGCCCTCGAACTGCCGACCCGCGTGGTCATGGCACCAATGACCCGCTCATTTTCCCCGGGTGGCGTACCCAATTCCAAAGTGATCGAGTACTACCGTCGCCGCGCTGCGGCCGGTGTCGGTCTGATCATCACCGAAGGCACCACGGTCGGTCACAAGGCCTCCAACGGTTACCCGAACGTGCCGCAGTTCTTCGGTGAAGCGCCACTGGCCGGCTGGAAAAAAGTGGTCGACGCGGTGCACGCCGAGGGCGGCAAGATTGTTCCGCAACTGTGGCATGTCGGCAGCGTGCGCCGTATCGGCACCGAGCCGGACGCCAGCGTGCCGGGTTACGGCCCGACGGAAAAACTCAAGGACGGTCAGGTCGTGGTGCACGGCATGACCAAACAGGACATTCAAGACGTAATCGCCGCATTCGCCCAGGCCGCCAAAGATGCCAAAAGCATCGGCATGGACGGCGTGGAAATCCACGGTGCCCACGGTTACCTGATCGACCAGTTCTTCTGGGAAGGCAGCAATCAGCGCAGCGACGAATACGGCGGCAGCCTCGCCAACCGCTCGCGTTTCGCCATCGAATTGATTCAAGCGGTGCGCGCCGCCGTCGGCGAAGGCTTCCCGATCATCTTCCGATTTTCGCAGTGGAAGCAGCAGGATTACACCGCGCGTCTGGTACAAACGCCCGAGGCGCTGGGCGAGTTCCTCAAGCCGTTGGCAGACGCTGGCGTGGACATTTTCCACTGCTCGACGCGGCGTTTCTGGGAACCTGAATTCGAAGGCTCCGAACTGAATCTGGCGGGCTGGACACGCAAGCTGACCGGCAAACCGACCATTACCGTTGGCAGCGTCGGCCTGGACGGCGAGTTCCTGCAGTTCATGGTCAACACCGACAAGGTCGCGCAACCGGCCAGTCTGGAAAAACTGCTGGAGCGTCTGAACAACGACGAGTTCGACTTGGTGGCGGTGGGCCGTGCGCTGCTGGTGGATCCGGACTGGGCACTGAAAGTCCGTGAAGGGCGTGAGCAGGACATTCTGCCGTTCAGCCGTGAGGCGTTGATGACGCTGGTTTAAGCGGCGCTCAAACTGATGCTATCGCTGGCAAGCCAGCTCCCACAGGTATTGCGGGTGTTCACAAAAATTGTGTTCACCGCAGCCCCTTGTGGGCGCTGGCTTGCCAGCGATGGCGGCTTCAAAATCAGCAAAGATCTAAGGCAATGTCTGCGCATTCGGCAACACCTGCTCCCGCAGACACGCCCCACGCAAATGCTTTTCAAATTGCTCGATGATCGCCGCCCACCCCTGGCGACTGGCATGCTGACGCGCATTCAGGCGCACGCAGCGCAACCGCTCATCTTCTTCCAGCAGCCAAGCCGCCGCATCGCAAAACGCCTCTTCATCACCCGGCATCGCCAGCACACCGTTGTAGCCGTGGCGAATATGCTGCGCTGCCGCTGCCTGATCGTACGCCACCACCCCCAGACCTGAAGCCAGTGCTTCGAGCACCACATTGCCGAAGGTTTCGGTCATGCTCGGGAACAGAAAAATATCCCCCGAGGCATAGTGCGCCGCCAGCGCTTCGCCGCGCTGTGAACCACAGAAAATCGCCTCAGGCAGCTCTTTTTCCAGCGCAAGCCGTTGTGGTCCGTCGCCGACCACAATCAGATTCAGGTTGCGCTGTGGATAAGTGCTGCGGAGTTTATCGAAGCAGCGCTTGAGCAGGCCCAGATTCTTCTCCGTGGCCAGACGTCCTACGTGAATCACCGCGATGTCCTGCTCGCTCAGGCCCCATTGCTCACGCAACCCGTTCAGGCGCCTGGCCGGGTGAAACAACTGGCTGTCCACGCCTCTGGAGAGCAGGGCGAGGCGGTCGAAATGCCGGCGCTCCAGTTCCAGACGCTGACTGACGCTCGGCACCAGGGTCATCGACGAGCGATTGTGGAACCAGCGCAGATAATGCGTCAGCAAGCGCGTCAGCAAACCCAGCCCGTACTGATGGGTGTACTGCTGGAAATTGGTATGAAAACCGCTGACCACCGAGATCCCCAAGCGCCGCGCCGCCCGCAAGGCTGACAAGCCGAGCGGACCTTCTGTGGCGATGTACAGCACGTCCGGGCGATGACGCTGCCAGCGCCGCAGCAGCTTGTGCATCGACGACTGACCCCATTGCAATCCCGGATAACCCGGCAATGGCCAGCCCCGGCACAACAGCAAGGCATCGTCCTCGACACGCTGTGGATCGCCCGCCTGGCGCGGTCGCACCAGTTCCACTTGATGCCCACGCGCGCGCAAGCCATCGCACAAGCGACCAAGGGTATTGGCCACCCCGTTGATTTCCGGTGGGAAGGTTTCGCTGATCAGAGTGATATGCAGAGCTGTCGTCATGACCTCAGTGTCGGCTGAGGCCATGTCGTGCCTGTGACGTTCGGATGATGGATTTGTGACTGGCGGTCTGTGAGCGGCTCAGCGCTGTGCGACAAGGTTCTCCGCGCCGCGCTCACGTACCCAGAACAAGGTCGCGCCCGCAACGGCGGCCGGCATCATCAGGATGTTGACCACCGGAATCAGCAGCGCCAGGTAGACGATCCCGCCAAAACTCATGCTCTGCCAGCGCTTCTGCCGCAGCCAGGCGAGCATCTCGTTCCAGCCCAATTTGTGGTTGTCCGCCGGGTAGTCGATGTACTGGATCGCCATCATCCACACGCCGAACAGCAGCCACAGCGGTGCGGCGACGATATTGACCACCGGGATGAACGAGAGAACGAACAGGCCGATTGCTCGCGGCAGGAAGTAGCCGAGTTTGCGCATTTCCCGGGCGAGGGTGCGCGGGATCATCGCGATCAGTTCGCCCCAGCTGAAGGCCGGGAAATCATCGGTGCCGCGCACCACCACTTCGACTTTTTCCGCGAGGAAGCCGTTGAACGGCGCCGCGATCACGTTGGCCAGCATGGTAAAGGTGAAGAACACCATCAACGCCACCAGCACCACGAACAGCGGCCACAGGATGTAGCTGAGAAAACTCAGCCAGTCGGGCAGCGACGGCATCAGGCTGTCGACCCACAGGCTGAACTGATGGCCGGCCAGATAGATCAATCCGACGAACAGCACCAGATTGATCGCCAGCGGCAGCAGCACGAACAGGCGCAGGCCCGGGCTGAGAACCAGTTTGAGGCCTTCGCGCAGGTATTGCGGGCCGGACAGAACGGGGGCGGGCATAAGGGGCTCCGAGCAAGGGAAAACGCGCCGACCTTACCGACTTTGCAACGGGTGCGAAAGCGCGGCAGAGCGATCGACATTCACTGTAACAAAGACGTCGATCCGGTCGGAGTCTGCGCATAGAGACCACCTATGAGCTGGATTGTTAATCCGTATTTCCTTAATCTTGCCCCCCTCGATACGCTGCACCCAACTTTTTACAGGACTGTCGAGCTCATGCCTTCCCCAAGGTTATCCACAGTCCTTTTTTATTCCCGCCGGCAGTCCGGCGTTCCGCGCCAGTGTTTCGGCCCGGTCAACAGGAGCAGGTCATGTCTGAAGTCCGTCATTCGCGAGTGATTATTCTCGGTTCCGGCCCTGCCGGTTACAGCGCTGCGGTCTACGCCGCCCGTGCCAACCTCAAGCCACTGCTGATCACCGGCATGCAGGCTGGCGGTCAGCTGACCACCACCACTGAAGTCGATAACTGGCCGGGCGACGTCCACGGCTTGACTGGTCCGGCGCTGATGGAGCGCATGCGCGAGCACGCCGAGCGGTTTGAAACCGAGATCGTTTTCGATCACATCAACGCCGTGGACTTCGCCGCCAAGCCGTACACCCTGACCGGTGACAGCGCGACCTACACCTGCGACGCCCTGATCATCGCCACCGGTGCCAGCGCGCGTTACCTGGGCCTGCCGTCGGAAGAGGCGTTCATGGGCAAAGGCGTGTCGGCCTGCGCGACCTGCGACGGTTTCTTCTACCGCAACAAGCCGGTGGCTGTGGTCGGCGGCGGCAATACCGCTGTTGAAGAAGCACTGTACCTGGCGAACATCGCCAGCACCGTGACCCTGATCCACCGTCGCGAAACCTTCCGCGCCGAGAAGATCCTGATCGACAAGCTCAACGCCCGTGTGGCCGAAGGCAAGATCATCCTCAAGTTGAACGCCAACCTCGACGAAGTGCTGGGCGACAACATGGGTGTGACCGGTGCGCGCCTGAAAAACAACGACGGCAGCTTCGACGAAATCAAGGTCGACGGCGTGTTTATCGCGATCGGCCACACTCCGAACACTTCGCTGTTCGAAGGCCAGTTGACCCTCAAGGACGGTTACCTGGTGGTGCAGGGCGGCCGTGACGGCAACGCCACTGCTACCAGCGTCGAAGGTATCTTCGCTGCCGGCGACGTGGCTGACCACGTTTACCGTCAGGCCATCACTTCGGCCGGCGCCGGCTGCATGGCAGCACTGGACACCGAGCGTTACCTGGACGGTCTGCAGAACGCTTCGTTCTAAGACCGCAGGTACAAAAAAACCGGCTTCGGCCGGTTTTTTTATGAGAGTCAAAAGATCGCAGCCTGCGGCAGCTCCTACAGGGATCAGTGTAGGAGCTGCCGCAGGCTGCGATCTTTTGATCTTGAATCAGCGGCGGGTCAGCGGCTGTGCTTCGAACTTCACACCGGCCAGACCGTGCTTGATCAGCGCACGGATATTGCCGTGGTCACTGCCTTCAGGCGTCGCCAGCACCGAGCGGTAATGCTCGCCGAATGCCAGCAGCGCTTCTTCATTGCTCAAGCTTTCCAGCAGTGCCAGACCCAGGGTCTTGCACGAGCCTTCGTTCTGCCCGGCAGCGTTTTCCACGCCACCATTGTTGAACGCTTGCGGCTGGTAGTCATAACCGGCAGCGATGAACGCCAGGGTATCGGCGAAAGCGTGTTCGCCGCTGTTGAGGCTGGCGCGCAGGGTGTTCAGATCACTCATTGGGTTTTCCTTTGGCGAACGCCGCCTGTTGTTCGGCGCTGGCTTCTTGCTGGTATTGGGCTTTCCATTCGGCGTACGGCATGCCGTAAACCACTTCGCGGGCGTCATCGAGGCTGACCTCGATCTGACGGTCATCGGCGGCGGCCTTGTACCACTTGGACAGGCAGTTGCGGCAGAACCCGGCGAGGTTCATCAGGTCGATGTTCTGCACGTCCTTGCGGCTGTCCAGATGGGCGACCAGCCGGCGGAAAGCGGCGGCTTCGAGTTCGAGGCGTTGTTGCTCGGTCATGATGGGCTCTGTGCAGTCTATTCGTGGCGCGGATGATAAAAGTCTGGCGAGCAATGCGCCAGACGCGCTCAGCGGCTGGCCGCGAGGGTGATCGACACCGATTCGGCAAATCGCAGGGCATGCGGCTTGTCGACTTCGACTTCGGCGTAAAGCACGGCGGTATTGCTCATCACCAGATCCAGCAGCTCCTGGGTCAGGCGTTCGAGCAGCGCAAAGCGATTGCCCTCGACGTGGGCGATGATCGCCTTGGTGATGGTGCGGTAGTTCAGTGCGTGATCGATGTCGTTGTCGCGCACCGCTTCCTGCGCGGCGTACTGGATGGTCAGGTTGATCAGCACATCCTGTTTGTTGAGGATCTCGTCCTCGTTGATCCCGATAAAGGTGCGCAAGCGCAGATCCTTGACCCGGATGCGCGCCATTCCCGGTTGAAGTTGTGACATTTACTTGCTCCGTCCAATCAATTGCAGGAACTCCTGGCGGGTGTTGCTCGAGTCGCGAAAGGCGCCGAGCATGACCGAGGTGTTCATGGTCGAATTCTGTTTCTCGACACCGCGCATCATCATGCACATGTGCCGGGCCTCGATGACCACCGCGACGCCAGCGGCATCGGTGACCTGTTGCACTGCGTCGGCAATCTGCCGGGTAAGGTTTTCCTGAATCTGCAGGCGCCGGGCGAACATGTCCACCAGCCGCGCAATCTTCGACAGTCCCAGCACCTTGCCGGTCGGAATATATGCCACATGGGCCTTGCCGATGAAGGGCAGCAGGTGATGTTCGCACAACGAGTAGAGCTCGATGTCGGCGACGATAATCATCTCGTCGCTGTCGGAAGCAAACAGCGCGCCGTTGACGATCTCCTCCACACGCTGTTCGTAGCCGTGACACAGGTATTGCATGGCCTTGGCCGCGCGCTGCGGAGTGTCGAGCAGGCCTTCGCGGTCGGGGTCTTCACCGAGGCCGATGAGGATCTCGCGGTAATTCTCGGGCAGGGTACGGCTCATGGGAGATCCTCGCGCAGCAGCTTATTTGACGTGCCGTCCGCCGTTGACGGTCAGGGTCGTGCCGGTGACATAGGGGTTGTCGAGCAGATAGCGCAGGCTCTGGTAGATCACTTCGCTGCCGGGTTCGATGCCCAGCGCGGATTTGGCCAGCGCCTTGGCGCGGTACGCCGCGTCGTCGTCGGGATTGAACAATAGCAGGGCTGGCGCAATGCCGTTGACCTTGATTGCCGGCGCATAGCGCGCGGCGAAGGACAGGGTCAGGCTGTCGAGCCCGGCCTTGCTGGCGCAATAGCCGATGTGTTTGCTGCTGCCCTTGCGCGTGACGTCGTCACTGATGTGGATGATGTCGGCCGGTGTCGAGCGCTTGAGCAGGTCGGCGCAGTGCAAGTTGATCAGGTACGGCGCGAGCAGGTGCACGTTGAGCATGCGTACGAAGGCTTCGGCTTCGTTGCCCGGGGTTTCCGCCAGCCATTCGGAGGCGTTGTGGACGATGGCGCGCAGGCGGTCGGTATGGGTTTTCAGTTCATCGATGAAGGCGAGAATGGCCGCTTCGCTGGAGAAGTCGGCGAACACTCCGATCGCGCCCAGATCCCGCAGCGCTTGCACGCCTGGACGTTGGCTGCGGTAGGTGAAAATGACCTGATGGCCGTCTTCAAGCAAACGCTGCGCGCAGTGCAGACCGACACGCTGGCCGGCACCGGTGATGAGAATCGGGGCGGAGGAAATGGTCATGTACGGCTCGCGTCGCGGCTGGAGCAAAAACTATAACAGCGACGCTGTCGAAAAGATCGCAGCCTTCGGCAGCTCCTACATGGGCGCCTTCATCTGTAGGAGCTGACGAGTGCAACGAGGCTGCGATCTTTAGCGATTCTGCGTAGAGGGTGTTGCAGGCAAAGGTCGCGCCGGCACAGCGTTCAACCAGTTGGCCAGCAACCGCGTCGACAGCGGAATAAAGAAATACACCATCAATGGCGTCAGGCACGCCGTGCTGATCAACACCCGCGGCAGCAGGCTCATGTCGCCGAGCAACGGCCCGAGAACAAAGTTGAACAGCAGCGACACCGGAAAGAACGCCAGCCAGATGGCCACGGCCTGTTTCCAGCGCGGTGGCCGCTGACCGGCCGCGCCGAACCAGCCTTCGATACCACTGACCCGATGTTCTTTGGGATGCGCGAACAGATCGCTGCCTCGCGCGAGCCACGCGGTACGCGAGACCGAGTGCTCCCAGGCATGCAGGGTCTGTTCGTTGACAAAGCGGAAAATGATCTGGAATTCGTTGTCACCGGGTGGCGGAGCGAGCACGCCGGAGCCCAGGTAACCGGGAAAGTCAGTGGCCAGTTGTTCGCCTTCGCGCAGCCAGGCAATCAGGTCCTGATAGCGGCCGTCGGCGACGCGACGCGCAACCATCAGCGTGACGGGGGAAGTAGACATTATGTATCTCCGTATTCCGAGTGCGTCGCTCCGGGTAGGAGTTTCGCAATACGCAGGCGGGGGTAGGAGCCTGCGCTTTTTGACAAGCAAGGATTATTCCTGATTTTAATGACAGTTTCAGAGACTTTCGTCTCTATTCATGGGTTGAACCGATAGAGGGCATCGGAGGTAGAATGGGATCCAAATCTACCGAGTGGATGCACCTGCACAATGGCTGTTATCACGGACGCTGACCCTGCTTCGCAGGCCTCTGTCGCACTTGAGCGCGAAGAGTTGTTCCCTATTCGTGAGGTGTCGCGCCTGACCGGCGTCAACCCCGTAACGCTGCGTGCATGGGAGCGTCGCTACGGTTTGATTCAGCCGACGCGCACCGAAAGCGGGCATCGGCTGTATTCGATGACCGAAATCGAGCGCGTGCGCAGCATCGTCGACTGGATCGACCGCGGCGTGGCGGTGAGCAAGGTCGGCAAGATCCTCGCCAAAACCGAGCCGCTGAAAGTGCTGGCGCATATCATTCCTGATGATCTGGTGCAGGCTGATTACGCGCAGTGGCAACAACAGGTGCAGGTTGCAGTCAGCGCATTCGATGACCGCGCGCTGGATCAGGTCTACAACCAGATTTTCTCTTCATATTCGCTGTCAGTGGTGTTCCAGGACATTCTCATGCCGTTGTGGCTGCAGATGTTGCAGCGTCAGGATGCCTTCGGCCAGACCAGCGAATGGTTGTTTTTCGACGGGTTCCTGCGGGCGCGAGTCCTGCAGCGGATTGTCGCGCTGCGCGGCGCGCAACCGCGCAAAGTGATTGTCAGTGCGCTCGCCGGTCAGTGTCGTGAACTCGAATTACTGGTTGCCGCGTTGTTTCTGAGTGGCAATGACGCCGGGGTGCGGGTGCTCACCACCGGTCAGCCATTCGATGAGTTGGCGCTGGTGTGCGAGCGGATCAAGCCGCAGGCGCTGGTGCTGTTTTCCAATCACGCCCCGACAGCCGATTTGCCGCGACGGTTGAACCGTCTGGCGTTAAGTCTGGATTGTCAGGTGCTGCTGGCCGGCGATACCGCCGATCTGGCACAGGACAGCCTGGCGGGATCGTCGATCGGCTGTCTGGGCAATGAAGGGGCGACGATGCGTCAGCGCATGACGCAGTTTCTCGCGGGGACGCTGGATACCTGAATATCAGGTGTGCAGGGCGGGGTGGGTCAGACGGTGTTGTTGCAGGATGAACTGGCGCAGGCGTTCGGTTTCATCGGCATCGGTCTGGCTCAGCTCGTAGGCGTAGAAGCCATGCTCGGTTTCGCGCTCGAAATTGCCGCGCAGGGAAATCCGCTCATACCCTGAAGGGCTGAACCACAGCGCGAAATGCTTGGGCGGTTTGGTCTTGTTGCGCATTTCCAGCAGCACGCCTTTGTGCGACACCTCGTGCACCCACATCATCCCCGGTTGGCCCTTGGCATTTTCCAGCGCGACCGGCTCTTCGAGGGTCAGACGCCAAGGGCGAACCATCGGCCCGTCTTCGTAAATGCTTGGTACGCCCAGACGCAGGTGCAACGCGTGAAATTCGTCTTCCACCAGGTGCAACGGGAAGGTCATCTGCTGATTTTCGAAGTTGGCCTGGATGGTCACTTGCTCATGAGCCGCCAGGCGCGTGAGCAGGTCACGGATCTGCGAACCACCATTGACCAACAGGCTCGACGTCGCATCCCGCACATTGAGTTGCGGGTTGTGCTGCATGGTCTGGATGAAATCCAGCTCATCCTGGGTCAGGAGGGCGTCGCGTTGCATGGCCTGGCTCGAAAGAATTAGTTACAAAGTCATTGGTGATTGTAGTTACTGACACTTAGTTCGCAGTTTTGTTTGCGCCGTTCGTCGCTTTCAGGGCAGAGAGTTCGGCTTGCAAGGCGGCAACCTGTGCTTCCAGTTGCGCGACACGTTGCTGCGCCTTGACCTGCACCGTGACGTCCTTCTGCACGCCGACGAAATAAGTCTGGCCGTCCTTGTCGTTTTTCACTGTCGACAGCGACAGTTCGTTCCAGAATGGCGTGCCGTCCTTGCGGTAGTTACGCAGGATTTCCCGGCACGCCCCGCCATTGCGCAAGGTGTCACGAATCCGCGTCAGATTGGCCTGATCGCGGTCGCCGGACTGCAGAAAACGGCAATCCTGGTAGAGAATTTCTTCGCTGCTGTAACCGGTCAGGCGCTCGAAGGCCGGGTTTACGTAAATCAGGATGTTGTCCTGTTCGCCTTCCTTTTCTGCAACCACGATCCCGTCGTTCGAAGCGTTGATCACCATTTGCAGCAGATTGGCGTTGATCATCAATGAATCCTTTCAGTGTCGATATTGGCTGGCATTCTAGAAGTTCCAGCCAGTCTGTCTACTGGCCATCACGGCTATTCGGGCCTGGATCGCGGCTTTTACGTCGGACTGCTACTATCGCCGCTCTTTTTTTCAGCTTCAGGATCAGATTGATGAAAGTCGCCATCCTCTCCGGCTCGGTTTACGGCGCGGCCGAAGAAGTCGCCCGTCACGCGCAGAACCTGCTGAAAGACGCCGGTTTTGAAACCTTCTACAACTCGCGCGCCAGCCTGGCGGATATACAGGCGTTCGGCCCTGAAGCGATTCTCGCGGTGACCTCGACCACCGGCATGGGCGAATTGCCGGATAACCTGCAGCCGCTGTATTTCAGCCTTCGCGATCAATTGCCAATGGCCTGGCGCGGCTTGCCCGGTGCGGTGATCGGTTTGGGCGATGCCAGTTACGGCGATACGTTCTGCGGTGGCGGCGAGCTGATGCGTGAGTTGTTCGCCGAGCTGGGCCTGCGCGAAGTGCAGGAGATGCTGCGTCTGGACGCCAGCGAAAGCGTGACCCCGGAAACCGATGCCGAGCCTTGGCTGGCGCAGTTGATCGCCACGCTCAAGGGCTGATCGCGCGCTCGCGCAGCAGGGCCAGCCAGGCCTGCGCGGCTTTCGACAGGTAGGCGCCGCGACGCCAGATGAACGCGATATCCCAACGCAGATAATCTGGCGCGCGCAAGGTCAGGCGCACCACGCCCGGACGCTCCAGTGCCCGGGCGACCACGCTCGGCAACAGCACCACGCCTTGCCCGGCCGCCACCAGCGCCACGAGAAAATCCGCCTGGCCACTGCGCCCGCCTTCTTTCGGGGTAAAGCCCAGTTGCTGGCACGCCTGCAATAACCGGTCATTGAGCACGAAGCTGCGCTGATACAGCAGGAACGGTGTCTCGGCCAACTCCTCCAGAGCAATTTCACCGCGCGCCGCCAGCGGATGATCCACCGGCAGCAACGCGTCGAGCTTCTCATCGCAGAACGGTTGAAAATCGAACTGCGGATCCTTGGGCAGCAAGCTGCCACCCAACTCCAGTTCACCGCTGAGCACCGCCTGCTCGACGTTACGGCTGCCGCCCTCAAGCAATTGAATGCTGATGTTCGGATAGCGCCGTCGATATTCGGCGAACAAACCGGCGAACAACGCATCGCTGCCCAGCAGCGGCAGACCGAGGCGCAATTCGCCGCGCGCCAGTTGGCTCAGATCATCCAGTTCGCTGAGCAACTCCTGACGCAAGCGCAGCATGCCCTCGGCGTGTGACAGCACCACGCTGCCCGCAGCGGTCAGGTGCAACTGGGAGCCGAGCCGTTCGAGCAACGGCGTGCCGAGACTCTGCTCCAGTTGCGCGACTTGTTTGCTCACCGCCGACTGACTGACGTGCAGGGATTTCGCCGCTTGGGTAAAGCCGCCTTGACGCATGACTTCGACAAAACTGCGCAGCTGTTTGAATTCCATTGTCCGATTCCGTTTTGGAATAGCCATGAGTCTAACAATTCGCTTCTGGGATGGCAGGCCGCTTCGTAAAATAAGCCCCTGTAAGGAGCCCATCATGAACGCTGCATCCCTCACCTATGTTTCCCGTCTGATAGCAGAACTGGCCGTGTTGCTCGGTCTCTATTTGCTCGGCTGCCAGATCGCCGCGTGGCTGGCATGGCCAATTCCCGGCGGCGTCATCGGCATGGCCCTGTTGCTGCTGGCGTTCGCGTTTGGCTGGGTCAAACCGGCGGCGCTGCAATTGGGTGCCGGATTGCTGATGGCCGAGATGCTGCTGTTCTTTATTCCGGCACTGATGAGTCTGCTCGACTACGGCGCACTGCTGCGCGATGACGGTTGGCGGATTCTGCTGGTGATTGGCGCCAGCACTCTGATGGTGATGCTGGTGACGGCCTTTACCGTGGAGTTGGCTGTGCGTCTGAGGCGGTCCCATGAAGCTTGAATGGATGCCGATGTTCTGGCTCGCTTTCACTCTGTTGGCGTACCTGTTCAGTCGCTGGATTTACCGGCGTACCGGGCGCTATCTGCTGTCGCCGCTGATTCTGGTGCCGGCGCTGTTGCTGGCGCTCGCCATACCGTTGCACACGGCCTATGCCGAATACGCCAGCAACACCCACTGGTTGATGCTGGTGCTCGGGCCGGTGACGGTCGCTTTCGCGGTGCCGATCTGGCAGCAGCGACGTCTGCTGGTGCGGCACTGGTCAGCGCTGTTGCTGGGCATGCTCGCCGGCAGCGCGGCATCGATCGCCACCTCGTTTGGCCTGGCCAGGGCGCTGGCGCTGGATACCTCGGTCACGATGTCGCTGGTGCCGCGTTCGATCACCACGCCGTTCGCCATGCCGCTGGCGCAGAATCTGGGTGGCGTACCGGAACTGACGGCCGTGTTCGTGATGTTCACCGGCGTGTTCGGTGCGATGCTCGGCGGCGTGCTGCTCAAGTGGCTGCCGCTGCGCAGTGCCTTGGCGCGCGGTGCGTTGTTTGGGGTTGGCGCGCACGGTGCCGGCGTCAGTCGGGCGCATGAAGTGGGCGGTGAAGAAGGCTCGGTGGCCGGGCTGGTGATGGTGCTGACGGGACTGCTCAATCTGTTCGCTGCGCCTTTGTTGGCGTCGTTGCTTTGACATGGATCCAAGCTGTTTGCATGGCTGACCCGCTCAGTCATCAAGCTGGCTGGCAATGCAACTACGTGAGTCCCGGGAGCTGACTAGACTGCTGACACGTGCAAAACAATAAGAACGCAGAGGTGCATACAGTGAGCGTAGCCCCCGTCCAGTCGCCCGTTAATGTCAAAGACCAGGTCAGTGCTGCGGAGTGGCAGACCCGGGTCGATCTCGCCGCCTGTTATCGACTGGTCGCCCTGCATGGCTGGGACGACCTGATCTTCACCCACATTTCCGCCAAGGTCCCGGGCACCGAAGACTTCCTGATCAATCCGTTCGGGTTGATGTTTCATGAGATCACCGCGTCCAGCCTGATCAAAGTCGACCAGGCCGGCAACAAGCTCATGGACAGTCCCTACGAAATCAATCCCGCCGGTTACACCATCCACAGCGCCGTGCACGAAGTGCGGCACGACGTGGTGTGTGTACTGCACACGCACACTGCGTCCGGCGTGGCCGTTTCAGCGCAGAAGCAGGGCGTGTTGCCGATCAGCCAGCAGTCGCTGTTCGTGTTGTCGAGCCTGGCCTATCACGGCTACGAAGGCGTGGCGCTGAATCACGAAGAGAAAGCGCGCTTGCAGGCCGACCTGGGCGAGAACAATTTCCTGATGCTGCACAACCACGGGTTGCTGACCTGCGGCGCTACCATCGCCGACACCTTTCTGATGATGTTCACTTTCCAGCGTGCCTGCGACATTCAGGTCATGGCGCAGACCGGCGCTGCTGAACTGATCGCCATCGAACCGCAGATCCTCGCGGGCGCCAAGGCGATGATCGCCGGCGTCACCAAGAGTGCTCAAGGCATGGGCGGCGCGCTGGCTTGGCCGGCATTGCTGCGCAAACTCGATAAACAAGACCCCGGATATAAACTCTGATGCCTCTTGCCGAGATTCCTCTGTGTGTCTGGCGCAAACGTAGCCGGACATTTGTCTTTCGCGGCCAGTCGATCCGTTACTGGACGGCGGGGCAGGGTGAGCCGCTGTTGCTGATCCATGGCTTTCCGACGGCCAGTTGGGACTGGCATTACCTGTGGCAGCCGCTGGCCCAGCGCTATCGGGTGATCGCCTGTGACATGCTCGGTTTCGGTGATTCGGCCAAACCGTTGCATCACAGCTACAGCCTGCTGGAACAGGCCGATTTGCAACAGGCGCTGCTGGCCCATCTGCAGGTCGAGCAACCTCTGCATATTCTGGCTCACGATTACGGCGACAGCGTCGCCCAGGAATTGCTCGCGCGGCATTACGAAAACCAGCTCGCCGTCGCCAGTTGCGTGTTCCTCAACGGCGGGCTGTTCCCGGAAACCCATCGCCCGGTGCTGATGCAAAAGTTGCTGCTCAGCCCTTTGGGCTGGATGATTGGCCGGGCCTTCAGCCGTGATGCATTGGTGAAAAGCTTTCGGCAGATTTTCGGCCCGCAAACCGGCCCCAGCGAAAGCGAACTGGATGATTTCTGGAGCCTGATCGAGACCCACCGCGGTCCGCGCATCCTGCACAAACTGATTGGCTACATCCCCGAGCGCCGAGCGCAACGCGACCGCTGGGTAGCGGCCATGCAGCGTGATGACATCCCGTTGCGGGTGATCGATGGCGAAGTCGATCCGGTCTCGGGTGCGCACATGGTCGAGCGTTACCGCCAGTTGATCGCGGGCGCCGACACAGTGTTGTTGCCGGGCATCGGCCACTATCCACAGATCGAGGCGCCGGTGCAGGTGCTCAAACATTATCTGGCGTTTCGTGACCGCCTGGAGTTGCCGCCGCGCAAGGTCGCGTGCTCCTGAGAGATCAAAAGATCGCAGCCTGCGGCAGCTCCTGCACAAATTAATGCAGGAGCTGCCGCAGGCTGCGATCTTTTGATCTTTTGACGCCCTCATCATCCCCCACCGTTATCGCGCACCATTCAGCCTCAACCGTATTTGTTGTGACCCAAAGCCCTGTGCCTGACACTCGGACTCAATACTGGCCTGCTGGAGTTCCTGCGATGAATGAGTCCGTACGTTTCGAAGATAAAGTCGTGATCGTCACCGGAGCCGGTGGTGGCCTGGGCCGGGCGCATGCTTTGCTGTTCGCCCGGCACGGCGCCAGAGTGCTGGTCAACGACCTCGGCGGCTCGACCCAGGGCGAGGGCGCCAATGCCTCCGCCGCCGACCGTGTGGTGGCGGAAATTCGCGAAGCCGGCGGCATTGCCGAGGCCAACCACGACTCGGTCACCGACGGCGACAAACTGGTGCAGAACGCCCTCGACGCCTTTGGCCGTGTCGACGTGGTGGTGAACAACGCCGGGAT
This sequence comes from Pseudomonas sp. W15Feb9B, assembly GCF_000828175.1. Lineage (NCBI taxonomy): Bacteria > Pseudomonadati > Pseudomonadota > Gammaproteobacteria > Pseudomonadales > Pseudomonadaceae > Pseudomonas > Pseudomonas sp. W15Feb9B. The sequence goes on from NZ_JTKF01000052.1 coordinate 20,117, forward strand.
CCTGCGCGACAAGACCTTTCACAAAATGGACGACGCCGACTGGGATCTGGTCTATCGCGTTCACGTCGAAGGCGCCTACAAAGTCACCCGCGCCGCCTGGCCGCACCTGCGCGAGCAAAACTACGGCCGGGTGATCTTTACCGCATCCACTTCGGGCATCTACGGCAACTTCGGTCAGTCCAACTACGGTATGGCCAAACTCGGCCTCTACGGATTGACCCGTACCCTGGCCATCGAAGGGCGCAAGAACAACATTCTGGTCAACGCCATCGCGCCCACTGGCGGTACGCGCATGACCGAGGGGCTGATCCCGCCACAAGTGTTCGAACAGCTGAAACCGGAACTGGTCAGTCCGCTGGTGGTGTACCTGGCCGGTGAGCAGTGCCAGGAAACGTCCGGTCTGTTTGAAGTCGGTGGTGGCTGGATGGGCAAAGTGCGCTGGGAGCGCAGCCTCGGCGCCGGATTCGATCCACGCAGCGGTTTCTCCCCGCAAGACGTCGCGGCGCATTGGCAGCAGATCTGCGATTTCGAAGGGGCGGCGCATCCCAAGGACAACATTGAAGCGCTGAAGGAAATGATGGCGAATCTGCAGAAGTATTCGCTTTGACATCTGCCATGACCGTCAAGCGACCTGTCCCACCGGCATGAATCTCGCCCATAAAAAAGGCCGCTGCAAACGCAGCGGCCAAGGTAAGACGTTGGATCAAGGAGCTACAAATCAACGTCAGTGAACACCGGGGCGATCAATCGAAGCATCGATTCATCTGAAATCGGTCAGCGCTGGCGCGAGTTGCTCGGCAGCCAAGGCTGGTTGCTTTGCGGCGTGTGCCGTGAAAGCCCGCTCAGAATAAGCACTTGAGATCGAAGGAAACAGAGCGATTCCGGACATGCACTGTTACGGGGCATGCAACAGTCGTGTCCGGCTACGCTATTGGTTCACTGAAGGGATTGTGGCTGTTGTTTCAAGGGCGCAGGTCGTCGGCCTGATAGCCCATGCGCCAACTGACGGCGCGTGCCGCCGCCAGCAATCGCCGGGCGGCCGGGCCGTTTTCATCCGCGTGGAACAATGAAGTCGGGCCGACAATCGTCAGTACCGCTGCGATCTGCCCGACGGCGTTGAACACTGGCGCCGACAACGCATCCACGCCCGGCATCAACAAACCGTGCACATGATGCAAGCCGCGTTCGCGGATCTGTTCACACAGGCTGGCGTAGTTTTTTTCATCGGCCAGCGGATGGTCGGCGATGGCGGTTTCCAGTACGCGCAGTTCATCGGTTTCGCGATGCGGCAGATAGGCACTGAACACCAGGCCAGTGGATGAACTGAGCAGCGGCAATACCGAACCCAATTGCGTGACCACCGTCACCGCGCGCACTGCCGGCTCGATGTGCACCACGGTCGCGCCCTGATTGCCCCACACCGCCAGAAAGCAGGTTTCATTCAGTTCATCGCGCAACTCGGACAGCGGCAGGGCGGCGACTTTCAGCACGTCCATACTGTTCAGGGCTGCCAGGCCCACGCGCAACGCTTCACGGCCGAGTCCGTAATGGTTGGTGGCGGCGTTCTGCTCGGCGAAACCACTGGCGATCAGAGCCTGAAGATAACGGTGCACCTTGCTGGCCGGCATCTGCACATGTTCGGCCAGACGCGACAGTGAGGTGGAGGGCGATAACTCGGCCAACGCCTTGAGGATGTCGGTGCCGACCTCGGCGGAGCGGACTTTCTGTTTGCCGTTGCTGTCGCTGGTTTTTTCCATGGTGCGGCCGGGATCCGAAAACGAATGGGCGTCTTTATAGCTTGACGCTGGATAGCGAGCAAATTACGTTATGCGTAATCGAATTACGATAATAACAACCCCGGCGTGCGCAAACCTCTGAGCCAGAGCGATGGGCCACTGCCGACTCCCTGTTCAGGAGGCTCCATGAACCTCGATTCAAACGCGTCGGCGCTGGCGTACCAGTCCGGTTTCGGCAACGAATTCAGCAGTGAAGCGTTGCCCGGCGCCTTGCCCATCGGCCAGAACTCCCCGCAAAAAGCGCCCTACGGCCTCTACACCGAATTGCTCTCCGGCACGGCGTTCACCATGACCCGCAGTGAAGCCCGGCGTACGTGGCTGTACCGGATTCAACCGTCGGCCAATCACCCGGCGTTCGTCAAACTGGAGCGGCAACTGGCCGGCGGCCCGCTGGGTGACGTAACCCCGAATCGTCTGCGCTGGAATCCCCTGCAGATGCCCGCCGAGCCAACCGACTTCATCGACGGCCTGATTGGCATGGTCGCCAACTCGGCGGCGGAGAAGCCTGCCGGCATCAGCATCTATAACTATTGCGCCAACCGCTCGATGGAGCGGGTGTTCTACAACGCCGACGGCGAGCTGCTGCTGGTGCCGCAACTCGGGCGACTGCGCATTGCCACCGAGCTCGGTGTGCTCGACGTCGCGCCGCTGGAAATCGCCGTGTTGCCACGCGGTCTGAAATTCCGCGTCGAACTGCTTGATCCGCAGGCGCGCGGTTACGTTGCCGAGAACCACGGCGCGCCGCTGCGCCTGCCGGATCTGGGGCCGATCGGCAGCAACGGTCTGGCCAATCCACGGGACTTCCTCGCGCCGGTCGCTGCCTACGAAAACCTGCAGCAGCCGACGACGCTGGTGCAGAAATTCCTCGGCCAGTTGTGGGGCACCCAACTCGATCATTCGCCGCTGAACGTGGTCGCCTGGCACGGCAACAACGTGCCGTACAAATACGATCTGCGCCGTTTCAACACCATTGGCACCGTGAGTTTCGATCATCCTGATCCGTCGATTTTCACTGTGCTGACCTCGCCGACCAGCGTGCATGGCATGGCCAACCTCGACTTCGTGATCTTCCCGCCACGCTGGATGGTCGCCGAGAACACCTTCCGTCCACCATGGTTCCATCGCAACCTGATGAACGAATTCATGGGCCTGATCCACGGCGAATACGACGCCAAGGCTGAAGGCTTCGTGCCCGGCGGTGCATCCCTGCACAGCTGCATGAGCGCCCACGGCCCGGACGGCGAAACCTGCACCAAAGCAATCAACGCCGAGCTCAAGCCGACGAAGATCGACAACACCATGGCCTTTATGTTCGAGACCAGTCAGGTGCTGCGTCCAAGCCGCTTCGCCCTCGACTGCCCGCAACTGCAATCCAATTACGACGCCTGCTGGGCCACGCTGCCCGCCACGTTCGACCCGACCCGGAGATAACCCATGACGCAGAATTCGATCACCCGCAGCTGGGTCGCTTCGGCCAACGGCCACGCGGATTTCCCGTTGCAGAACCTGCCGCTGGGCGTATTCAGCATCAACGGCTCGGCGCCGCGCGCGGGCGTGGCGATTGGCGAACACATTTTCGATCTGCAAGTGGCGCTTGAAGCCGGTCTGTTTGACGGCGCCGCGCGCAGTGCGGTCGAGGCCATGCACGGCGGCCTGTTGAACGCCTTCTTCGACCTCGGTCGCGAAGCCCGTGTCGCCTTGCGTACGCGCTTGCTGGAACTGTTCAGCGAGGGCAGCAGCCATCGCGGCGCCATCGAAGCCCAAGGCGCAAAACTGCTGCCCTTGGCTGCCGATTGCCAAATGCACCTGCCGGCACGCATCAGCGATTACACCGACTTCTACGTCGGCATCGAACACGCGCAAAACGTCGGCAAACTGTTCCGCCCGGACAACCCGTTGTTGCCGAACTACAAGCATGTGCCGATCGGTTATCACGGTCGCGCCTCCACCGTGCGCGCCTCCGGCACCGACGTGCGCCGCCCGAAAGGCCAGACCCTGCCGGCCGGTGCCAGCGAGCCGACCTTCGGCCCTTGCGCCCGACTGGACTACGAGCTGGAGCTGGGCATCTGGATCGGTCAGGGCAACGACATGGGCGAGCCGATTGCGATTGGTGACGCCGCCGAGCACATCGCCGGTTTCTGCCTGCTCAACGACTGGTCGGCCCGCGATATCCAGGCCTGGGAATACCAGCCGCTGGGCCCGTTCCTGTCCAAGAGTTTTATCACCAGCGTCTCACCATGGGTGGTGACGGCCGAAGCGCTGGAGCCGTTCCGTATGGCACAACCTGCGCGCCCTGAAGGTGATCCGCAGCCGCTGCCTTACCTGTTCGACAAGCGCGATCAGGAGGCCGGTGCCTTTGACATCGAACTGGAAGTGCTGCTGCTCACCGAAGCCATGCGCGAGCAGAATCTGCCGGCCCATCGCCTGACCCTGAGCAACACGCGCTACATGTACTGGACCGTCGCACAAATGGTCGCGCATCACAGCGTCAACGGTTGCCAGTTGCAGGCCGGTGACCTGTTCGGTTCGGGCACTTTGTCCGGTCCGGAAAACGGTCAGTTCGGCAGCCTGCTGGAAATCACCGAGGGCGGTAAAAAGCCGATCGAACTGGCGTCCGGCGAAGTGCGAAAATTCCTCGAAGACGGTGACGAAATCATCCTGCGCGCGCGTTGCGCCCGAGAGGGTTTTGCCTCGATCGGCTTCGGCGAATGCCGCGGCACAGTGCTGGCGGCGCGCTGACAGGAGCGGCTCATGGATCTCTACACCTATTACCGTTCCACCTCGTCGTACCGGGTGCGTATCGCTCTGGCGCTGAAGGGGCTCGACTACAACGCGCTACCGGTCAATCTGATTGCGCCGTCCGGGGGCGAGCATCGGCAGGCGGCGTATCTGGCGATCAATCCGCAGGGCCGGGTGCCGGCTTTGCGTACTGATGACGGCGAGTTGCTGATTCAGTCGCCGGCGATCATCGAGTACCTGGAAGAGCGTTATCCACAGCAGCCGCTGCTGCCGGAAGATCTCGCCGCCCGCGCCCATGTGCGTGGCGTCGCGGCGGTGATTGGCTGCGACGTGCATCCGCTGCACAACGTCAGCGTGCTCAATCGTCTGCGCCAGCTGGGCCACGAAGAGCCGCAGGTGGTGGAATGGATTGCGCACTGGATCAGTCAAGGGCTGGCGACCGTCGAGCAGTTGATCGGCGACAGCGGTTTCTGTTTCGGCGAGTGGCCGTGTGTGGCGGACGTTTATCTGATTCCACAGTTGTACGCGGCGGAGCGCTTCGGTGTTTCGCTGCAGGCTTATCCACGGATTTGTCGCGTAGCCGCGTTGGCGGCTGAGCATCCGGCGTTCATCAAGGCGCATCCGGCCAACCAGCCCGATACACCGTAAGACCCTGTGGGAGCGAGCCTGCTCGCGAAGAGGTCGTATCAGCAGACATTCTTTTAGCTGGCACACCGCTTTCGCGAGCAGGCTCGCTCCCACAGGAGGTCCGTGTTGCCCCTAAAAAATCATAAAAACAAAACAGGTACCTTGCGATGCACAACCAGATTGCCAGCTTCCGGGCGGCACTCGACGCCCGTCCTGTGTCCCGCTATCAGTGGTTGCTCTTGATCCTGCTCGCCTTGTTGCTGGTCACCGACGGCTATGACGCCCAGGTGCTCGGTTATGTGGTGCCGGCCCTGGCGCAGGACTGGGGCCTGGAGAAAGCCGCCTTCGGGCCGGTTTTCAGTGCCAACCTGTTGGGCCTGACCCTTGGTTCGCTCGCGGTGACGCCGCTGGCCGACCGCTTCGGCGTGCGGCGAATTCTGCTGGCGTGCGTGCTGATCTACGCCACCCTCACGGTGTTGATGGTGTTCGCCGATTCCCTGAATACCCTGATGATCGCGCGCTTTATCTGCGGCATCGGCATGGGCGGAGCGATGCCCAGTGCGATGGCGTTGATGTCGGAATATTCACCGCCGCGTCTGCGCACCTTGATGGTCACGCTGGCCGCTTGTGGGTTTTCGTTTGGCGGTGCGGCGGGTGGTTTCGTTGCGGCGGGCTTTATTGATCGCTTTGGCTGGCAAGCGGTGTTCCTCGCTGGTGGTGTCACGCCGTTGCTGCTGTTCCCGTTCCTGTGGTGGATGCTCCCGGAATCGCTGCCGCGTCTGCTGCGTGACGCACCGCCTTATGCGCGTTTGCGCCAAGTCACCGCGCGAATGCTGCCGGACTGGCAGCCACCGGCCGCCTCGATCGAGCAGAACGAGCGCGAGCAGGGCAGCAAACTGACCGTGGTCGAGCTGTTCCGCAACGGTTATGCACGACCGACCCTGCTGATCTGGGCGACGTTTTTTGTCAGCCTGATTCTGCTGTATTTCATGATCAGCTGGCTGCCGACGCTGTTGCTCGAAAGCGGTCTGCAACTCAATGAAGCCAACCTGGTGACCTCGATGTTCCTGTTCGCCGGCACCTTGGGCGCGGTGTGCATGGCGTGGTTTGCCGACCGGCTCAAGCGCAAGGTGCGGCTGCTCTGCGCGGTGTTGGCTGGGGCGGCTGTGTGCACGGTTCTGCTGGGCCTGAATCACGACAATCCGCGCTATCTGGTGGCCTGCGTGTTTGCTGCCGGGTTTTGCATCATTGGTGGGCAACTGACGTTGAACGCCTTCGCCAGTAACTTCTATCCGGCGCAGGTGCGCGCCACGGGCACTGGCTGGGCGCTGGGCGTAGGGCGCTTCGGTTCGATCCTCGGGCCGCTGTTTGGCAGCCTGCTGCTGGCGATGCACATTCCGGTGGCGCAGATTTTCTTCTTCTGCGCGATTCCGGCGGTTATTGCGGCAATGCTGATCATCCAGGTGCGTTCGCCCTCAGATATCCCGCAATCCAATGTAGGGGCGAGCTTGCTCGCGAAGAACGATAACGCGGTCTAAAGGATAAACCGAGGCGCCTGCTTCGCGAGCAGGCTCGCTCCCACACAGGGATTAGTGGACCACGGAATTCGGAGGCAGGTGCCCGAGCCGTTCGGTCAGGCGCAGGCGCTGGATCGGATCGTCGCTGAGCAGCAACGCATGCTCCAGGTCGAAACGCTCGGCGTTCGGGCAGTCGAGGCGCTGATACAGGCTGGCGCGGGCCAGATAATCGGCAGCGCTGGCACCGCCCAGTTCCAGCACGCGTTCGGCATCGATCAACGCAGCGATGTAATCCTCGTGCGCCAGATGCAACTGGCGCAGGTTGCGTGACAGGCGCTGCAGCATTTGGATCGGGGTGGCGACCAATAGATGCTCGGCGTTGAGTTTCATGTGCGCGCCGTACTGACGCTGCAACAACTCGCGACAATCATTCGGGTAGAGCCGCCGGCCGCCGCAGGGATCCAGCAAGTGATCAGCGCCGGGCACCCGCAGCAGGAAATGCCCGGGAAAGTTCACGCCGACCAGCGGAATTTCCAGGCTGCGCGCCAGTTCCAGGGCTATCAGGGACAGGCTCAGTGGCTGGCCGCGACGGGTCTGCAACACTTTGTGCAACAACGCGACCTGTGGGCGCAGCGGCAGAAAATCGTCCTGAGAAAAGCCCAGATCATTCATCCGCCGCAGCAACGGTTGCGCCAGTTCGCTGACTGGCAGCATCGGCAAGCCGTAGCTGACGCGCTGTTGCAGCTCCTTGAAGTCCTGTTGCAGTGCTTCGACATCCAGGCCTTTTTCGTGCTCGGCAGCCATCCACAGCGCCGCTTCGAACAGTGCGGGCGGTGAACGGTGCAGACACTCGAAAAAACGTTGGCGCGGACTCATCGAAATCTCCGGGGCATGCCTCGTTTTAGCCCCGTCCGTGCCATTCGTCCAGTACCGGCCGGGTTATGCCGCAAAGTCGCCGTCGGCGCCGACGCTTATTCCGGTGCGCTTCAGCAATTTTTGGGCGCAAGCCTATACTGGCGACTACCAGAAGTGATTCGGGAGCCTGCCGATGTTCGCTCTCATGCAAAGCACTCGCCTGGAATCGCTGCACCTCAGCGTTGACTCGGTCACCGGGTTGAAGGCGGTCATTGCCATTCATAACAGTCGCCTCGGGCCTGCCCTGGGCGGTTGCCGTTATCTTGCCTATCCCAACGACGAATCCGCAGTCGAGGACGCCATTCGCCTCGCGCAGGGCATGAGCTACAAAGCGGCGCTGGCCGGACTGGCCCAGGGCGGCGGGGTGGCAGTGATCGTACGCCCGGCGCATGTGGAAAACCGCGGTGCGCTGTTCGAGGCTTTCGGGCGCTGCATCGAGCAGCTCGACGGTCGCTACATCACCGCCATCGACAGCGGCACGTCGGTGGCGGACATGGATTGCATCGCCCAGCAGACCCGGCATGTCACCAGCACCACCTCGGCCGGTGACCCGGCACCGCACGCGGCGATGGGGGTGTTCACCGGAATTCGCGCCACCGCCATGGCGCGGCTGGGCAGCGACAATCTCGAAGGATTGCGCATAGCGATTCAGGGGCTGGGGAATGTGGGTTATGCACTGGCGGAACAACTGCATGCGGCGGGCGCCGAATTGCTGGTCAGCGACATCGATCACGGCAAGGTGCAACTGGCGATGGAGCAACTCAACGCGCATCCGATCGCCAACGATGCGTTGCTCAGCACACCGTGCGACATCCTTGCGCCGTGTGGCCTCGGCGGGGTACTCAACAGTCACACAGTGACGCAACTGCGTTGCTCGGCGGTGGCGGGTTCGGCGAACAATCAACTGACGCATCTGGACGTGGCCGATCAACTGGAGCGTCGGGGGATTCTGTATGCGCCGGATTACGTGATCAACGCGGGCGGGTTGATTTATGTTTCGCTCAAGCATCGCGGTGAAGAGCTGGGGACGATCACTGCGCATCTGTCGAAGATTTCCTCGCGACTGACCGAAGTGTTTGCCCATGCGCAGGCCGAGAAACGCTCGCCGGCGCGGGTGGCGGATGAGTTGGCGGAGAAAGTCCTGTATCGCTGAAAAGCAAAAGATCGCAGCCTGCGGCAGCTCCTACAGTGGAATATGTTTCCTTTAGGAGCTGCCGCAGGCTGCGATCTTTTCGATTCAAACGTTGTTATTTGGCAGCTTTCGCCGCTTTGACCGGCTTCACGGGAGCCTCTTCCGGCTCGGCCGTTTCGGCTTTTTCAACGACGTCTGCCGGTGCATTGATCAGCTCCGACAGCGCATCAGGCTGGCTCTTGAACGCCTTGGCGAACACATCGCGGTTCTTCGCCATGTAGATCCCGACTTCTTCAACCTGTTGCTCGTTCAGCGACGGCACGGCTTTTTGCAACACTTCGGACAGCATCTCGGCCAGTTCGAGCATTTTGTCATGACGGTCAGCTTCGGCTTTATCCATGAACAAGCGCTCCAGATCTCGGCTGCTGCGGTATACCACTTCGACGGCCATTCACCACCTCACATGCCTTCACATTTAGTTGTCTTAGCGACTACTGTATTTATATACAGCGAAAGGATAAGCGAATCCCTGCGCTTTGGGTAGTGGCTTTTCAATGTAGACCGGATTCGGCGATTTTCCTGATTTACGCCCCTCAAACAAAACGACCCGCACACGGCGGGTCGTTGGTTTATTTGATTTCAGAACTTGCCGCTGGCGTAACCCCCATCGATGGGCATGATCACACCCGTGACGTAAGCAGACTGATCGCTGAGCAGCCAGAGCACCGCGTTGGCCACTTCGTCCGCCGTGCCGAAGCGCTTCATCGACGTCACGTTGATTTTGCGCTGGGTATTTTCCGGTGCGGCTTTCAGGCGTGCCTCGCTGTTCATGCCGCCAAGGATCGGCCCGGGGGCGACGGCATTGACGCGAATGCAGCCGCCGTCTTCCAGCCGCGCATTCTCGATCGACGCCACCTGGGTCATGCCATTGATCGCCTGCTTGCTGGCGACATAGGCCACCTGGCCGCCAATCGGTACCACGCCGGCGCAGGACGAGGTATTGACGATGGCCCCGGTGCCGCGGTCGAGCATCAGTTGCAGTTCATGACGCATGCAGTGGTAAGTGCCGTTGACGTTGATGTTCATCACCTTCATCCAGTCATCCGGGCACGATTGCGCGAGCGCTGCGTACTTGGCGGTCACGCCGGCATTGTTGAACGCGCAGTCGAGGCGGCCGTAGGCCGAACGAATGCTCGCGAACGCCTGCTCGACCTGCGCCGGGTCACCGACATCGCAGGCGATGAAGCGGCAGTGTTCACCCAGCCGATCGGCCAGCGCTGCGCCTTTTTCTTCGTCTCGGCCGAACACGATCACATCGGCGCCGGCCTTGATCAGGCGTTCGCTGACGGTCTCGCCAATGCCGCTGGTGCCGCCGGTGACCAGGCATACTTTTCCCAGAAAATCGTACATATGTCGCATCTCCTTATGCCAACGCGGGGCGTAAATATTTCGGGTTCACGCAGCAATACACCCGATCCAGTCGCGGATTGCTCTTGTCGCTGAAGCACTGGCTGTCCCATCGACATTTGTGGATGTCGGCGGAGCGGCCCTGCAGGGTTTTATTGATCAGGTCGTTGTCGGCAAACAGCGCCCGCGACATGCCCACCCAATCGCATACGCCGTCGGCCAGTAACTGCTCGGCCTTGTCCAGACCGTCGATGAAACCGGCGTAACCCACCGGCACTGTCGACACCGACTTGATCGCCCGCACGCCGGCTTGCAGGTATGCGTCCATGGTCTCGGAGTGCACGATCAACTGGCCGAAAGTCGCGCCCATGCACATCGAACATTCCAGCGCGGCAACGCCGGCCTGACAGAGCGCTTGAACGGTTTCCTTGATGTCCGGATATTGCAGCCCTTCAGCGCCCAGACGATCGTCGATGCCCAGACGAATGGTGACGATCAATTGGCCCTGGGTACGCTCGCGAATGGCCCTGACCACGTCAAGCAACAGCCGCGCGCGGTTCTCTTCGCTGCCGCCATAGCGGTCGGTGCGCTTGTTGGTGTGCGGTGAAAGAAAGCTGCTCAGCAGGTAGCCGTTGGACGCCTGCAACTGCACCAGGCGTGCGCCGTTGGTCCAAGCCAGCCAGGCGGAGTGGGCGAACTGCTCGATCACCAGGGCGATGTCGGTTTCGTCCATGATCCGCACGCGATAATCCGGATCAAGTTTCGACACGCGCGGGCAGGGCACGCCGCTTGGGGTCAGCACGGCAACCCCGGTGTGCGTGGTGGTGCCCTGGCCGCCGTAATGCTGCAGTTGCACACCCACTGGCGTGTTGACCTGCTCGGCCATGGCGAACATCGCCCTGAGCGATTCGCCGTGATGCGCTTCGAACAGGCCGAGCCCGGTGCTCTGTAGACGCGACTGCGGCGAGACCGTGGCGTTGCACAGAAACGCCATGGAGCAGCCGCCCTCCATGATGCCCTGATAAAACTCGATCATGGCTGGCGTCACGCACCCGCTGTGGTCAGCCAGGTCCACGCCCATCGACGCGAAGAACAGCCGATTGCGCAACTCCAGCCCGCCGGCCAGCCGCAGCGGCTCCAGCACGTGGGGATAGCGCGTCATCATGCTTCCTTCCTGTGTTCGGGCATTGCGGTGGTCTGATCGAAGGTCATCCACACCGGTTGTCCGAGAGCGGGCGCCGGGGCCGGGGCGGTTTCTTCGTGGGAGAAGTAAGCGAATTGTTTGAGCACCTCGCGCCACTTGAAGCGCAACGGCGAATCCAGCTCTGCCAGGTGCAGTTTGAGCGTGCCGGCCTTTGTCGCGTCGCTGGCGTGCAGCGATTGCAGCGGCAGGCTGATCATCCCTTCGTTTTCCAGGTACAGGTAGACGTGTCCGCGCTCGGGGGCGTCAAGCGGGCTGTCGCATTGCACTTGCAGCCCGGCCATCGACAGCAGCTCCAGACGGGCGGAGAGGTGACGCCCGGAATCCAGGCGCACCAGCACTTCATGGCGTATGCCCTTGAGCGGGCGGAACCAGCAGGCCGGGTCGATGTTGATATTCCGCATGCGCTTGAACACCGGCATCTTGATCACTTCGCCATGCAGGCGAATGTCGGCCACCAGTTCGCCGCGCTGGAAGAATCGCGCACGCTTGTCGACCTTGCGCGCCCGTGGCTGCGCCATGCCCTCGTAGTCGCCGACCAGCACATCCACCTGAAACGAAGACTCGGTGTACCGGGGAAAACTCGACAGCAGATCAACGATGGAAATCGACACCTCGCCGCGGGCGTAACCGCTGTGCTCGTAGAACTGTGCATACATCGCTTGGCGTGCCGCTTCGATCAGCATCAGGCCCGGCACGTGCTCGTGGTGCTTGCGGTAGAAAAAGTAATTGGCGGTGTCGTTGAACAGGGTGAAATACAGCAGACCCTGCTGCGGGCAGCCGTCCAGGTTTTTCAGGACATCATGCACCTGCCGGCGCTGATCGAGGCTCAGGCCGTTGTCGCAACCGGGCAGTCGAGCCAGTTTGGCTTCGGTGCTTTCCAGCACCCAGACGCCGCTGAGGATCAGGTGGTCGGTGGTCTTTTCGTAATTCGTCAGCAGCTCCGGCAGACAGTCCGACAGGCCCGCCTGTTCGAGCGCCTGCAGGTCGATGATGGTTGGCAGTGAACGCAGCACCAGACGCTCGCTGTCCAGCCGATAGGCCTGATTGATAACCTCCAGATCCATCGGATCAAGGTTCGCCCGTTGCACGATGGCGGCAGGCAACCAGGCCGGCAGCAAGTGGTGAGCGTCGTAAATCAGCACATCGTCGTCGTGGCCCTTGTGGACGATGTCTTTGGCAACTTTCCTGTGCATGTCGATCATGATCATCCCTCAGTGTTGAACGTTGGTTGTAAGGCAGTTGCTATCCATGGCGTGAAATCGACCCACACCGAAAGGTGCTGCTCGACGCGTGTCGGCAGCTTCAGTTGATGTGTTTTTTGTTATCGCGTGTCGGGCAGTTTTACTGCACCGTGATGTAGCAGGCGCCGAGGGTTCGGTTGTCCAGGACCTGTGGCGGCGCCAGCCATTTGTAGTCAATGCCGCCGCGTTTGAGCAGGCGGCCGATGGCAATCGGGGACACCGACACCAGATGTGAAACGCCGCAGGTTCGGGCGTACTCGAGCGTGGCCATGAACAGGCCGACGGTATTTTCGTCGGACATCACTTGTTCGTTTTTGCCGCCCTCGGCATCGAGGTCCAGTGAGGTGAAGCGCGACAGCTCCCAGATGTCATCGCCGCACGGTGCAGGCTGGTCACCGAGCAACGCGGTGAACACCTCACTCAGCAAATACGGCTGGGTGGTCGGCAACAGGCGTGCGCAACCTTTGATGTTGCCGTCTTCTTCTTGCGCAACGATGTAATGGGTGCCGCTGTGGTCGAACTGATCAAACTCGAAATCGTCCGGTGTTGATAATTGCCAGCCGAGGCGTTCGACAAAGACCTGATAGCGATATTGAGCCAAGCGTTGACGCTTTACTGTCGTCAACTGGTCATAACGTCCTGACAAGTAATCCATCACAGATTCCGTTTAGTGATTGGTTGGGTGGCGATTAAAGTGCACACTGCGCTCGCAGACTACCTGTCACCCTTGACAGCTAGCGGAAACATTTGGAAATATGCTAGGCATGTTGGCAAGAGGCCGACAGCAATAACTGTGGGAAAGGACTCTCTATGTCGTATTGGCAGGCTGAACTGTTGGAAAACGCCATGTCTGCAACGGATGTCGAGTTGTTGTTCGACAATATCAAGACCGTTGCCAGGCAGTTGGAGTTTGATTATGTGGCCTATGGTTCACGCAGGCTTTTCCCCATCACCAAACCTTGCCTGTTTCTCGCCAATAACTATTCGCCGGCCTGGCAAGCTGCCTATTCCGCCAATCGTTACCTGGACATCGACCCTTACGTGATGCGCGCAATGCGCAGCGTGAAACCGGTGCTGTGGGACTCTGAACTCAAGGCTCAGGCGCCCGAATTCTGGCAGGAAGCGCATGCTCATGGAATCTGCGAAGGTTGGGGGCAGACGCTGCTGAACAGCGAAACTCAAGGGCTGGTGACGTTTGCCCGGGGCAGCGAAGCGATCACTGCACTGGAACTCGAAACCAAGCAGGCAGAGCTTTCATGGCTGGCCCAGATCACCCATCTGGGCCTGACGCGCCTGCAAATGCGCGGCGCCGATTCGGTAATCCCGGTACCGATAGAACTGTCGCAAAGGGAAAAGGAAATTCTGCAATGGACCGCTGACGGAAAGTCATCGGACGATGTTTCGGTGATCCTCGGCATCAGCAAAAGGACCGTAAACTTCCATATAAACCATTGCCTGAAGAAACTCGGTTGCCAAAACAAAATCGCCGCGGCCGTTAAAGCTTCGCTGATGGGCTTGCTCTGGAAATAATTACACGAGTCATTTATTCGATAACTAACTGGTGAATTACCGGGGGAGTGTGCGCGAGTTCACAGAATGACCCGGTTAATAATATTTCATTTATAAGCTAATGCCTTTTCAGCGTAACGAACTTATCAAGAAACTTTAGTTGGATCGTCACAATCATTCCTGTCGACGGTGTCTGTTCAACGGTGCGACCAAACGCCACGGCGCAGGTTTCATGCCGTCTCGCCATGATGCGTGGCCTCGTTTCTGCATGGCGCACAGCGCATACGGAAAACCGTCACGTCCAACCGGCATCATCCGCTCGCATCGGGCTAAGGAACATCATCGTGAAAATCAACTGGGCCGAGAAATTGCGGCAAAACGTGCATCAACTGGCCGAGTCTCTGGGCAACCTGTTTGTCGAAACCTTCCACTACCTGGCGCTGTTCGCCATCGGTGCGGTGACCGCGTGGGCCGCGGTGATGGAATTTCTCGGCATGCTCGAAGAAGGCCACATCAAGATCGATGACATTCTGTTGCTGTTCATCTATCTGGAACTGGGCGCAATGGTCGGGATTTACTTCAAGACCAACCACATGCCAGTGCGCTTCCTGATCTACGTGGCGATCACTGCGCTGACCCGCCTGCTGATCTCCAACGTCTCGCACCACAACCCGCCGGACATGGGCATCATCTACCTGTGCGGCGGCATTCTGCTGCTGGCGTTCTCGATTCTGGTGGTGCGCTACGCCTCGTCGCAATTCCCGTCGGTGAAGATCGAAAAACCGCAACGCAAACTCGGCGCCGGTTCCGGTGAACACCCCGAGATCGAGAAGGGCGAGCTTTAAAGTCCCATCGACGGCCGAGGCTGGCCGTTGTTCTGCTGCGGTGGCGGGGGCAGCCCGTCGCCGCTGGTCATCGCTTCGAGGATCGCCATGGCACTGTGGCCCTGTTCGATGGCAATGCCGAATTGAATGCTTTGCACCAGCCGCTTAAGCCGTGCCGGGTCGTTGCGCTGTTCGGCGCTGATCATCCGTTTGGCCACGATCCGGCCGCTGTTGGACAGGGTCAGCATGATGCTGCCGTCCAGCCCCTGAATGCTCAGGTTGATCTGATAGTCCGGCGCGAAGGCATCGGTAATGATCTGAAAAGGGTTGTCCATGATGCGTCACCGCCTGATTGAACGTGCAGTTGTTGACCGGCCGTGATCGGGTTGGTTCGCCATACCGGACCATCGGCCATTCCGTGGCCTGTGTTGTTGCTTTATGTAGAAGCTGCCGCAGGCTGCGATCTTTTGATCTTCAGTGTTTTGATTTCGGTCACAAAGATCAAAAGATCGCAGCCTGCGGCAGCTCCTACATAGGAATTGCAAGGGCTGTGCCGGGAAAATTGTTGGACAATGGATACGGCGTAAAAAAGGCGAGCCCCTGGCTCGCCTTCGTCATTTATGGCCCGTTTCAGGGCAGAACCGAGTAGATGATCGCCGACAGTGCAATCAGGCCGATCAGCACCACGAACACGTTGGAGGCCTGTCCCGAGTACTGGCGCAAGGCTGGCACTCGGCGGATGGCGTACATCGGCATCAGGAACAACAGGCAGGCAATCACCGGCCCGCCGAGGGTTTCGATCATGCCCAGAATGCTCGGGTTGAAGGTGGCCACGGCCCAGCAACTGAGGATCATGAACAGCGCGGTCGCACGGTTCAGCCAGCTCGCCGACATCACCTTGCCACGGCCCCGCAAACTCTTGACGATCATGCCCTGAAAGCCTTCGCTGGCGCCGATGTAGTGGCCGAGGAAGGATTTGGTGATCGCCACCAACGCAATCAGCGGCGCGGCGTAAGCGATGACCGGGGTCTGGAAGTGGTTGGCGAGGTACGACAGGATCGAAATGTTCTGCGCCTTCGCTGCTGCCAGATCGGCCGGCGACAGCGCCAGTACGCAGCTGAAGCAGAAGAACATCACCGTCACCACCATCATGCCGTGGGCCATGGCGAGGATGCCGCTGCTCTTGCGTTCGGCCTCGGCGCCGTAGCGCTGCTTCTGGTCAACCGCGAAGGCGGAGATGATCGGCGAGTGGTTGAACGAGAACACCATCACCGGGATCGCCAGCCACAGGGTCTTGAGGAACGTCGACAGCGGCATCGCTTCCTTGGCGCTGGCGAAGAACGCGCCGTTCCAGTTGGGGATCAGGCTCAGGCCGAGCAACAGCAGCGCGGCGACGAACGGATAGACCAGCACGCTCATGGCTTTGACGATCACGTTCTGCCCGCAGCGCACGATCGCCATCAGGCCGAGGATCAGCACCAGCGACAGGATTGCCCGTGGTGGCGGGGCGATGTGCAACTGGTGTTCGAGAAAACTGCTCAGGGTGTTGGTCAGCGCCACGCTGTACACCAGCAGGATCGGAAAAATCGCAAAGAAATACAGCAGTGTAATCAGCTTGCCGGCGCCGATACCGAAGTGTTCTTCGACGACTTCGGTGATGTCGCCGGAACGCCCGGACAGCACGAAGCGGGTCAGGCCTCGGTGGGCGAAGAAGGTCATCGGGAAGGCCAGCAGCGCCAGAATCAGCAACGGCCAGAAACCGCCGACACCGGCGTTGATCGGCAGAAACAAAGTGCCGGCACCGATGGCGGTGCCATACAGACCTAGCATCCAGGTGGTGTCGGATTTGCTCCAGCCCTTGTGAGCAGTTTCGGTGTTGCGTGTGCGATCTACAGCGGGATTTTCGGCAGCAGGTGTACGTACATCGGTCATCGTTTTTGCCTCGTTATTATTTTTGCTCGGGCTCACGGTTGGCAGGCCGCAAGTTGCGGCCTGCCGGGGCGGTCAGGGAATGCGCGTCAACACTCCACCCAGCTCACGGCCAGGCCGCCCCGTGAAGTCTCTTTGTATTTGTCGTGCATGTCGGCGCCGGTGTCGCGCATGGTGCGGATCACCCGGTCGAGGGAAATGAAGTGTTTGCCGTCGCCGCGCAGGGCCATTTGTGTGGCATTGATCGCTTTCACCGCGGCGATGGCATTGCGCTCGATGCACGGCACCTGCACCAGGCCGCCGACCGGGTCGCAGGTCAGGCCGAGGTTGTGTTCCAGGCCGATTTCGGCGGCGTTTTCCAGTTGTTCCGGAGTCGCACCCAGCACTTCAGCGAGGCCCGCCGCGGCCATCGCGCAGGCCGAACCGACCTCGCCCTGGCAGCCGACTTCAGCGCCGGAGATCGAGGCATTTTTCTTACACAGAATGCCGACGGCGGCGGCGCCCATGAAGAAAGCGACCACGTCATCGTCAGACGCGTCCGGATTGAATTTCATGTAGTAGTGCAGAACGGCCGGAATGATCCCGGCCGCGCCATTGGTCGGCGCGGTCACCATGCGCCCGCCGGCCGCGTTCTCTTCGTTGACGGCGAGGGCGAACAGGTTGACCCACTCCATCGCCGACAGCGTCGAACTGATCACGTTCGGCTTGCCGATTTCCTGCAGGCTACGGTGCAATTTCGCCGCGCGGCGCGGCACGTTCAGACCACCGGGCAGGATGCCTTCGTGGCGCAGGCCTTGCTCGACACACTCGCGCATCACTGACCAGATGTGCAGCAAACCGTTACGGATTTCAGCGTCGCTGCGCCAGGCCCGTTCGTTGGCCATCATCAGTTCCGACACGCGCAAGTTGTGCTGCTTGCACAGGCTGAGCAGTTCGGCGGCGCTGGAAAAATCGTACGGCAGCACCACGTCACCGGCCGGCGCCACACCGGATTCGGCTTGCGCCGCTTCGACGATGAATCCGCCGCCAATCGAGTAGTACGTCTGCGTGAACAGCTCGGCGCTTTCGCCGAAGGCTGTCAGCGACATGGCGTTGGGGTGGTAGGGCAGGCTTTCGTCCAGCAGCAGGAGATCGCGCTGCCAGTTGAAGGAAATTTCTCTCTGGCCGGCCAGAAGCAATAGGCCGCTTTCGCGCAGTTGCTGGATGCGTAGGTCGATGGTCGAAGGATCAATGCTGTCCGGCCATTCGCCCATCAGGCCCATGACCGTGGCGCGGTCGGTGGCGTGGCCGACGCCGGTGGCCGACAGCGAGCCGTACAAACGGATTTCCACCCGACGCACATCCTTGAGCAGGCGTTGCTCGATCAACGCCTGAGCGAAGGTCGCGGCGGCGCGCATCGGGCCGACGGTGTGGGAACTGGACGGACCGATGCCGACTTTGAATAGATCGAAAACACTGATAGCCATGCTAAACCCTTACAAGCAATGGAGTAGGAATCGCTGCCATTTTTTGTAGGACAAGCGCAATGTCGGCGATACTGCCCACCTCGGTCCTACGTGACCAACGAAACTTCCTAAGAAAGCCTTTAGCAGGACTAAACGATGAGTCGTCAATTGCACGCCCAGACCTATGTCTGGCTGCAGGTGTTTTCCTGTGCCGCGCGGCACCTGTCGTTCACCCGTTGCGCGGAAGAGCTGCACATCACTCCGGGGGCGGTCAGCCAGCAGATTCGTCAGTTGGAAGAGCGTCTTGGTTTTCGCCTGTTCCATCGCCGGGCGCGGGGGGTCGAGTTGAGTGCGGAAGGCCAGCGGCTGGCCATCACCGTCAATGAGGCCTACGGCAGCATCGATGCTGAATTGCGTCGTCTGGATGCGGGGATGATCAGCGGAATTTTGCGGGTGCGTTCGATTCCGTCGTTCCTGAGCAAATGGCTGACCCCGCGTTTGCCGCGCCTGCAACAGCGCTATCCGGACATCCAGTTACGGCTGGTGGCCGAGGACAGCAGCGTGCCGTTGCACGAGGGCGATTTCGATCTGGCGATTGACCTGAACGACGGCAGTTATCCGGGACTGTTATCCACAACCTTGCTCGACGAGCAGATTTTCCCGGTGTGCGCGCCGAGTTTGCTGCGCGGGCGCCCGCCGCTGCATGGGCCGGCGGATCTGGTGCATTTCCCGTTGTTGCACGACATCACCGCCTGGCGCGGCAGTTATGAATACGCGGAATGGGAGTTTTATCTGAACGCGATTGGCTTTGAAGGCGCCGACGTACGGCGTGGGCACACGTTCAATCGCAATCACCTGACCATCGAAGCGGCGATCGCCGGTATGGGCGTGGCGATTGCACGGCGCACGTTGCTCAACGATGAGTTGGAGCGCGGGACGTTGATCGTGCCGTTCGGGCTGTCGGTGCCTAACCACAAGCGCTATGTATTGCTCTATGCGCCGGGGGCGTTGAGCCATCCGGGCGTGCGCGCGGTGCATGACTGGCTGGTGGAGGAGGCGGGGATTTTCCGCAGTTTGCACCCGCTGAATGACGGGTAATTGTGAGCAGATTTTGCAGGGTTGCGAGGCGACCCAACTCCCGACCTTACCAGTGACTTGCTCGGTTGTCCGGCTTTTTTTGCGAATGAATATTTATCTTTTTTCAGGGGTTGAAATGTTCGTCAGTCGGGCCGATTGTTGTAACCAAGAGGTCAGGAAATTCAATTCAAGGCCTCTCGCGAGCTAGCTGAAATAAGGGATGAACTATGCAAATCCAAGTCAACAGCGATAACCATATTCAAAGCAGTAAACGACTGGAGGAGTGGGTACGTACAACCATTGAGAGCACGCTCGACCGTTATGAAGAAGACCTGACCCGTGTCGAAGTCCACCTGAGCGACGAGAACGGCGACAAACCAGGTCCCCATGACTTGCGCTGCCAACTGGAAGCGCGGCCAAAAGGCCATCAACCGATTTCCGTCACCCATAAAGCCGATTCGCTGGAACAGGCGATCGACGGTGCAGCCGAAAAACTGGAACATGCGCTGGAGCACCTGTTTGGCAAACTGCGGGGTAAACCGCGCGCTGCCATCGTGCCATTCAGCAAGGCGAATGACGCACTGCTGGAAGAAGAGTTTCTCGAGAACGAACAGGCAGCGATCAACAGTTGATGCGCTGATTTTTCAAGCCACCCCATGAGAACGGGCCTGCGCAAGCAGGCCCGTTTTTGTTTGTGTTGCTGAGCAGTGTGGCGAGGGAGCTTGCTCCCGCTGGGCTGCGAAGCGGCCCCAAAACCTGCAAAGGCGTTCAACAGCCAGACTGCATTAGCAGGATTTACGGCTGCTTCGCAGCCGAGCGGGAGCAAGCTCCTTCGCCACAGTTTTTTTAGAAAGCTACAGACGTTTGTACATACACCGTGCGCGGCTCACCGACGTACTTGCCCTTGTTGTTGTCGTCAAACGAGCGGGTGAAGTACTCCGTGTTAAAGATGTTCTTCACCCCCACTGCCACGTTCAGATCCGCCAGTTGCGGGCCGAAGTCGTAACCGGCGCGGCTGCTGAACAGCATGTAGCCGGGGATTTTGCCGGTGCTGCCGTCAGCACTTTCCTTGGAGGTGTTGGCGTTGTCGGCGAACTGGTCGCTCTGGAAGCTGCTGTCAAAGTTGAGCTTCCACGGCCCTTCGGTGTAACCGACGCCAATCGTGCCTTTGTGTTTCGAGGAGAACGGCACGCGGTTGCCCTTGTTCGGCCCGTCTTCGCGGATGGTCGCGTCGACATAGGCATAAGTGGCGTATACATCGAAACCGGCCAGTGCCGGGCTCAAGTCATCCAGTGCGTAATTGACGCTGGTCTCGATGCCCTGATGACGGGTCTCGCCACGGGCGATCACTGAATCATTGGTCTGGTTGCTTTCGTATTGGTTGTCGAAGTTGATCAGAAATGCACCGATCTCCGCGCGCAATGCACCGTTGTCGTAACGGGTACCGAGTTCCCAGGTGCGAGCCTTCTCCGGTTTCACTTCGCCGCTGCTCACGCGGTTAGGCATCTGGCTGTACTGCACGCTGCCGAACGAGCCTTCGGTGTTGGCGTACAGATTCCAGCTGTCGGTCAGGTGATACAGCACGTTCAGTGCCGGCAGCGCGGTGTTGTAGTCGCCTTGATATTTGACGTTGGTCAGGTTGTTGGTCTGCTGCGACTCGATCATCTCGTAGCGTACGCCCGGGGTGATGGTCCATTTGCCGATGTCGATGCGATCGTCGACGAAGAACGCATTGGCTTCAGTGCCACCTCGGGTGTCGCGGTCGTTGCGGCTGTTGGTGGTCGGGTATTGGTTGCTGCTGATCGGCGTGCGATAGCGCAACTCGTGGCCGGCCTCGTTGATGTAGCGGTAGCCGACGCCGACTTCATGGCTGGTCGGGCCGAGATCAAAACCTTGGGCGAAGCGCGTTTCGAAACCGCGTACCCAATACTCGCGTGGCGACAGCGAAAGGAAGCTGCCCTGATCCAGATAGCCGCTGCGCAAAGTCTTGGTGAAGAACGTGTTGGCGGTGAATTCGCGGCGATCTTCCTGATAGCGATAGCCGAAGTTGAACATTGTGCGGCGACCCCAGAACTGGTCTTTCGGACGCGTCGACTGGTACGGATCGGCATCGTAATCGGCGACGCTCAGGCCGCCGGGCATGTCGGCCTTGCCTTCGTAATACTGGGCCATGGCGTTGAAGCTGTTGGCCTCATCGAGCTGGTATTTGCCCTTGAGAATCAGGTCGTCGATCTCGCTGTCGCTGTGTTCACGCCAGTCGCCACCGCGAGTGCCGGAGTACAGCAGCGCGCCGCCCAGACCATTTTCGTTGGTGCCGCCGGCCAACAGGTTGGCGCTGGTCTTGAAGCCGTCATGGCTCGACGACGGACTGGTTTCTGTCTGGAACCCACCCTTGACCGTCGGCTCATCGGGGATGGCACGGGTGACGAAGTTGACCACACCGCCGACGTTTTGCGGGCCGTAACGTACCGCGCCGCCGCCACGCACCACATCCACCGCGTCCATGTTGCCCATGCTGATCGGCGCAAACGACAACTGTGGCTGGCCATAAGGGGCGAACGGCACGGGAATGCCGTCCATCAGCACTGTCGAACGTGCAGCCAGGCGCGGGTTAAGACCGCGAATGCCAAAGTTCAGCGCCATGTCGTGGCTGCCGGTGCCGTTGTTTTCCGGCGCGTTGACGCCGGGGATACGGTTGAGCACATCGCGCGCCTGGGTCGCGCCTTGGCGTTCGAAGTCTTCACGGCGGATCACGTCGCGGGCGCCCGGATGCTCGAACACGTTGACCTGTGCCGCGTCACCGAGCCAGTCACCGACGACTTTCGAGGCGTCCAGCTCCAGCGCGGTGTCGCCGACCGGTTGCAGGCTGAACGCGTTGTTACCTTCGGCGCGGGCTTGCAGGCCGGTGCCTTCAAGCAGCGCATCGAGACCTTGCTCGGCGGTGTAGCTGCCCTCCAGGCCACGGCTTTGCACACCGCTGGTGACTTGCGAGCCGAAGGAAATCAGCACGCCGGCCTCACGACCAAACTGGTTGAGGGCGTTTTCCAGCGACGCCGGGGCGATGTGGTAAACCTTGGTTTCGGCGGCCATGGCTGGCAGAGCGCTGAAGCTCAGGCTGGCGCCCAGTACGAGATTGCGCAGGCTGCGGGCCAGTGGCGTGAGGCGGGTGGGGTGCATGAAGGTTGATCCTGAGAAGGTTGAATCAAGGGGGCTTTCCTTCTCTGTCACGCCAGATCTGAAAAACGGCTCATGGTTTACGAATATTTTTTGAATGACTGATTTTTGTGGCGAGGGAGCTTGCTCCCGTTGGGGCGCGAAGCGGCCCCTGTATTGAGGCCTTGCTGCGCAGGCCAGCGGGAGCAAGCTCCCTCGCCACAGTTTTGTTTTAAACCCGCGCTTCGACGCTCACCCAATAGCGGGTAAACCGCCGCACGTTCACCGGCAGACTGACTTGCAGCAGATCCAGAATCCGCTCGCTGTCGTCCAGTGGATAAGTCCCGGAGATCAGCAGATCGGCCACTTTTGCATCGCAATGCAACTGGCCGCGCCGGTAGCGTGCGAGCTCTTCAAGGAAGTCGCCCAGGCGCATGTGCGCGGCGATCAGCATGCCGTCGGCCCAGGCGCCACTGTTGGCATCCAGTGGCCTGGCTTCGCTGATCGAGGTGGCGCTGAAGCTCAGCTGACG
Source organism: Pseudomonas sp. W15Feb9B (assembly GCF_000828175.1). Taxonomy (NCBI): domain Bacteria; kingdom Pseudomonadati; phylum Pseudomonadota; class Gammaproteobacteria; order Pseudomonadales; family Pseudomonadaceae; genus Pseudomonas; species Pseudomonas sp. W15Feb9B. The sequence continues at coordinate 43,164 of NZ_JTKF01000052.1, forward strand.
GGCGATGGGTAGCCACATCGGCTCGCGCCCGGGGCGGGTCAATTCGACCTGGCCTTCGAACAGCGCCACCTGCGTGCGATCGGCGAACTGCCGCACGTTGAGGCGTGCCGCCCGGGTGTGCAGAGTGCCTTGTGCCGTACGCACTTCGAACGCTTGCGTGGTGCTCAGGAGGATCTCGCCCTCCAGCAGACGAATCAGTCGTTGCGTGCTGTCCACGTCCGCTGCACTGGCGGTATTGAGCTGCAACTGGCTGCCCGTGCCCAGCGCCACCTTGCGACGCTGACCCAACGGGCTGCGGTAATCGGCGAGCAGCGTCGGCAGCGGATTGTGCTCGCGCATGCCCCAGGTGACGGCGGAACCGGCACCGAGAAGCAGCAGCAATTTGAGCGCCTGACGACGGCTGGAAGACTTCGGCCCGGCCAACGCGGCATGGGCCAATGGCGAAGCCACGCCGCGCAATCGTTGGTTGACCCGCTGCATGTGCTCCCACGCGCGACGGTGTTCGCTGTGAGCGTCGAGCCATTGCTGCCAGGCTTGTTGCTGGCGCGGGGAGAGCGACCCTTGCTGCATTTCCATCAGCCAGTGCACGGCCTGTTCGGCCACTTGCGCAGAGAAATCCGGAGCGCGGTTCATAGGGCGAAATAGCAGCGCAGGGCGGCTTTTTGCAAATGACGCTTGACCGTAGCTACGGAGATGCCCAGCTCGGCGGCGATTTGCGGATAAGTCAGTTCATCGACCTGCGCCAGCAAAAAGGCGCGTTTGACCAAGCGCGGCAAGCCATCGAGCAACTGGTCCAGCTCGATCAGGGTTTGCAGGATGATCGCTTTGTCTTCTTCCGATGGCGCAACCATTTCCGGCATCTGCGCCAGGGTGTCGAGATAGGCGCGTTCCAGGTCCTGGCGACGGTAATGATTGAACAGCACGCGTTTGGCGAGGGTAGTGAGAAAGGCGCGCGGTTCGATGATCGCTGCAGGTTCGCGGGCGCTGAGCACGCGAATGAAGGTGTCCTGGGCCAGATCCGCGGCGCTGTCCGGGCAGCCGAGTCTGCGCCGCAACCAGCCGGTGAGCCAGCTGTGGTGGTCGTGGTAGAGCGATTCGACGGGATGGGCGGACGACAAGGGTATTACTCCGGGCGCATGATCGATGCGTTAGAGAACAAGAACTGTTCGCATTGTAGGGGTGTGCAGCGCTGCCCGGCAATCAGATGCTTTTGCGTATGAGAATATTTATCATTAATATTGCTTGCCTGTTGGTTCGGCTTTATCGGCTGGACGTTTTTTCGTTTCAGGGTCGAAACATGAAAGGCAAACTCGCCTCACTTCCCATGTCCTATCGTCTGGCCATCACCTCGCGGGTGCTGGCGGCGGTGTTCGGCGGCTATCTGGTTGCGGCGCTGGCCAGTGTCGCCCTGACGCTGTGGCTACCGTTAAGTCGTGCCGAAGCGGTGGTGACCGGCATGACCATTTCCTTTCTGGTTTATCTGGTCGCGGTGCTCTGGTGTTTCGCCTGTCGCACGGCGTGGTCGGCGTGGGTCGGTCTGCTGGTGCCCAGCGTGATTCTGGCGACAGTGTCCGGCGCCGCGCGGGGCTTGGGCTACGCATGAAGGAGGGCTTTCGTCAGTCGATGGCCTGGCTGCACACCTGGACGGGGCTGGTGTTTGGCTGGCTGCTGTTTGCGATTTTCCTGACCGGAACGCTGGCCTATTTCAAGGCTGAAATCAGCCACTGGATGCAGCCGGAAATTCCCGTGCACGCCATCGATTCAGCGAACAGCTTGAGCCTGGCGCAAGGCTATCTGCAGCAGCACGCGCCGGCTGCTTCGCGTTGGTTGATTGATTTGCCGAATGCCCGTGATCCTGCGTTGACTGTGCGTTGGCAAGACACACCGGCCGAAGCCGGCAAGCGTGGAAGCTTCACGCAAAAAACACTCGATGCGCAGACCGGTGCAGAAATACACGCCCGGGACAGCCGGGGCGGCGAGTTCTTCTACCGCTTCCATTTCCAGCTGCAAATGCCTTATCCGTGGGGCCGCTGGCTGGCGACGACGGCCGCGATGGTAATGTTCATTGCGCTGATCACCGGCATCATCACCCACAAGAAAATCTTCAAGGACTTCTTCACCTTTCGCCCGCGCAAAGGCCAGCGTTCATGGCTCGACGGGCATAACGCGGTCGGCGTGCTGGTACTGCCGTTTCATCTGATGATCACTTACAGCAGCCTGGTGATTTTCATGGCGATGGTCATGCCGGCCAGCATTCTGGCGTCCTACGGCACTGATCGCGAGGCGTTTTACCAAGAGTTGTTTCCCGAAACGCCAACCCCGCAACGTGCCGCTCAAGCGAGTTTGCTGCCACCGCTGGCACCCTTTTTGGTACGGGCAAGCGAGCAGTGGGCGGGGGGGCATACGGCGCGGGTCAACGTCATCAACCCCGGCGACGCCAATGCCACGGTGCAGCTGTCGCGCGCGAGTTCCGACCGGATCGCCTATGAGTACGCCAGCAACCTGACCTTCAACGGCGTCACCGGGCAGATGCTCGGCGCCACGCCCGACAAGCCGCTGCCGATGACGATCGCCAGTGGTTTCTACGGTTTGCACATCGGTCATTTCGCCGGTCCGATCCTGCGTTGGCTGTACTTCATCTGCGGTCTGGCGAGTACCGCGATGATCGGCACCGGGCTGGTGATCTGGCTCGGCAAGCGCCAGCTCAAACATGCCAAAAGCGGCGTGATGCCGTTCGAATTGCGCGTGGTGGAGGTGCTGAACATCGCCAGCATGGCCGGGCTGACAGCGGCGGTGGCGGTGTTCTTTTTGGCCAATCGCCTGTTGCCGGCGGACCTGGCCGGGCGCGCCGATCAAGAAGTGAATGGGTTTTTTATCGCCTGGGCCTTGAGCGTGGTGCATGCGCTGCTGCGCAAGGGGCGAACGGCCTGGGTCGAACAGCTGGGGCTGGCTGGCGTGCTGTTTATCGCGGTGCCACTGATCAATCTGGCCACGCCATGGAGTCTCGGCGTAACGCTGGCGCAAGGCGACTGGACGCTGGCGGGTTTCGATCTGACGTGCCTGGGCGCAGGCCTGTTCCTCGGTTGGGCCGCCTGGAAAATGCAGCGTGCCGGCAGCGCCGTCAGCGTGAAAAAAACTCCCCGCGAAAAGCCGCGGCCGATCACGCTTGAGCAGGAGGTGAGCTGATGTTGCTGGCGTTGTTGCTGTGCTATGCCGGGTTCAGCGCGTTGTGTCTGTCGGTGCCACGGCACCACGATGAGCTGCTCGGCAACAAACCCTCGGCCCGACGTGCACGGGTTCTGAAACTCGCCGGGTGGCTGTTGCTCGGGCTGTCGCTTTGGGCAGCTGTCGGGGCGAACGGCTGGAGTTTCGGTCTGGTCGACTGGTTTGCGGTCCTCATGCTCAGCGCCTTGGCGTTGGTGTTGTTGCTGCCGTATCGCCCACGTCTGGCACTCGCACTGGCCGGGTTGAGCCTGCTGGCCAGTCCGGTCGCTGCTTGGGCGCGGTGCTGAGATGCTGATCGGTCATCCTCCGGAATCCCGCGACGACGAGCCGCACGGCGCGCGTGCGCATTTTCTCCAGGTGTTCCTATCGCAGCGCTCGCAAATGGAAGCGCTGGTCAACCGACGCGTTGGTTGCCGGGCCACGGCGGCGGATCTGGTGCAGGATCTGTTCCTGCGGTTCTGGCGCAGGCCGCTGGTGCAGGTCGAAGAACTCAGCACCTACCTGTTGCGTTGCGCCGGCAACATCGCCATCGATCATTTGCGCAGCGAAGGCACACGGGTGCGGATCAACGAGGGCTGGCAACCGGATGCGCCGGACAGCCACGGCAGCGAACCGCAGGCCGCGCTCGAAGCGGGCAATGATCTGCGCCATGTCGAGGCAGCGTTGCGCGCCTTGCCCGAGCGCACCCGGCAGATTTTTTTGCTCAATCGCATTCACGGTCGCAAGTACGCAGACATCGCCAAGGCGATGGGCCTGTCTCAAAGTGCCGTGGAAAAACATATGATGCGCGCCCTCGAGGCCTGCAAGGCCAGCCTGCGCGAACCCGCGCCACGCCTGCCAGGGAAAGCACCGTGAAAGCCACCGACCGCGTCATCCCCACGCCCGCTCAGGAACAGGCCGCACTCGCTTGGCTGAGTCTGCTGCACGACCGCCCGAGCACCGGCGATCAACTGACCTTCAGCCAGTGGCTGCGCGCCGACCCGGCCCACGCCGAGGCCTACGCCCAGGCGCAAGTCGTGTGGGAGTTGAGCGAAAGTCCGGCGCGCACCCTGGCCGATGAGGACGCGTTTGCGTTGCAGGGCTACCTCAATGCAATGGAGCGTCCACGTCGCTCGCCGCTGTTGCGCTGGTCAGGCGCGCTGGCAATGGCCGCGTGTCTGTTGCTGATGCTCAGCCTCGGCACGGGCTGGCAGCCGCAGCGCTGGATCGATGATCTGGGTGCCGATTACGTTTCGGCACCGGGGGAAATCCGCACGGTGACCCTGGCCGATAATTCGCAAGTCACGCTGGACGCTGACAGCGCTATTGCCGTGGATTTCAGTCGAGGTGAGCGGCATGTGCAGTTGCGGCGTGGCGCGGGTTTTTTCAATGTGACGCACACCGGTGATCCCTTTGTGGTCGAGGCCGAGAAAGGCCACGCGCGGGTCCTCGGTACGCAGTTCGAAGTGCGTCTGCAACCGCAGGGCGCGCAGGTCACGGTGTTGTCCGGGCGCGTTGGCGTGACGGCGGATCGCAATGCGCAACAGCAGATTCTGACGGCTGGCCAGCAAGTGGCTTACGGACAAGGCCGCGCAGAAAAACTGCACGCCGTGGACAGCGAAGCACAACTGGGCTGGCGGCAGGGCTGGCTGACGTACTACAAGGCGTCGCTGGCCGATGTGGTGCAGGATTTGCGGCGCTATTACCCAGGGCGGATTGTTGTGCTCAACGATGAGTTGGCTGCGCGCAAGGTCAGCGGCAGTTTTCCAAGCAAGGATCCGCTGGCTGTATTGAGTTCGCTGCAAGGGGTGATGGGGTTTGAGCAGCGTCAGGTGTTGGGGCATCTGATTCTTTTGCGCTGAGGGGGGCGGCCCTTTCGCGAGCAGGCTCGCTCCCACCTTTGGAATGCATTCCCTGTGGGAACGAGCCTGCTCGCGAAGGCGTCGGCACCGAAAACGCACGTCCCGAAAAATATTTTCAAATTTGTGGTGAGGTAAACCACAGCCCCATCCGTGTAGTGACTGAAACTGCGAGTCATTCGCATCCGTTGCGGTTCTACACAGGTCATTGAGCAATGAAGTCCAGGGCAAAATCGGGTTCGGTCAAACAGTGGTTGGGCGTTTCGGCATTGAGTTTTTCCGCATTGGCGCTGTTGCCGCTGAGTGTGGCGCTGGCCGCTGAAACCGTCAGCAGCCCGACACAGAAACAGTTCAGTTTCTCCCTGAGCGCCAAACCACTGCCCCAGGCTCTGAGCGACTTCAGCCGCGTCACCGGGCAGAGCGTGGTCTACACCGATGAGGCGCCGTACGGCATCAACGCCCCGGCCGTCAGCGGCCAGATGAGCGCCGAACAAGCGCTGCAACGCCTGCTCAGTGGTTCGGGCATGACCTTCCGCCGCACCGACAGCCACACCCTGGCGCTGGAACCGCAGCCCACCGCTGGTGCGCTTAACCTCGGCGCCACCACCATCACCTCGACCCGCGACGAGTCGATGAGCTACCAGCCGCCGCAGACCAGTTCGGTGATGCGCTCCTCGGCTTCGCTGCAGGAGATTCCGCAGACCGTCAACGTAATTCCGGCCCAGGTCATTCGCGATCAGACACCGCGCAATCTCGACGATGCGTTGGCCAACGTCAGCGGCATCACCCAGGGCAACACCTTGGGCAGCACTCAGGACTCGGTGATGACCCGCGGCTTCGGCGACAACCGCAATGGCTCGATCATGCGCGACGGCATGCCGATCGTGCAGGGCCGTGGCATGAACGCGACGGTCGATCGGGTCGAAGTGCTCAAGGGCCCGGCCTCGTTGCTCTACGGCATTCAGGACCCGGGCGGGGTGGTCAACCTGGTCAGCAAGAAACCCGAACTGACCCAGTACAACGCCCTGACCCTGCGCGGTTCGAGCTACGGCGACGGCAAGAACGGCAGCGGTGGCACCTTCGACAGCACCGGGGCACTGGGTGAATCCGGGCTGGCCTACCGGCTGGTGCTGGACCATGAAGACGAGGATTACTGGCGCAACTACGGCACCCATCGCGAGACGCTGATCGCGCCTTCGCTGGCCTGGTTTGGCGAGCGCACCCAGCTGTCGTTCGGCTACGAGCATCGCGAGTTCCTCACGCCGTTCGACCGGGGTACGGTGATCGATCCGCGCACCAACCACCCGCTGGACATCTCGCGAAACGAGCGTCTGGACGAGCCGTTCAACGACATGGAAGGCCGCTCGGACCTCTACCATTTCGAGGCCGACCACGAACTCAACGACGACTGGAAAGCCCACTTCGGTTACAGCTGGAACCGCGAAACCTACGACGCCAGCCAGGTCCGCGTGACCGCCATCGACACCAAAAAAGGCACGCTGACCCGCAGCATGGATGGCACGCGAGGCGCGATCAGCACCGACCGCTTCACCACCGCCAGCCTTGAGGGCAAGGTCAACCTGCTGGGCATGCAACATGATCTGGTGTTCGGCGTCGACGACGAGTACCGCAAGATTTACCGCGCCGACCTGATCCGCCAGAAAAGCCTGAGCACCTTCAGCTACGTCAATCCGGTGTATGGCCGTGAAGTCGAAGGCACCACGGTCAGCCCGGCGGACAGCGCGCAGACCGATCTGCTGCGCAGCGATTCGGTGTTTCTGCAGGACTCCATTCACCTCAATGACCAATGGATTCTAGTCGCCGGTGGACGCTTTCAGGAGTACGACCAGTACGCCGGCAAGGGGGTGCCGTTCAAGGCCAACACCGACAGCAACGGGCAGAAGTTCGTGCCGCGCGCCGGTCTGGTGTATCGTTACACCGACGAGTTGTCGTTCTACGGCAGCTACACCGAATCGTTCAAACCCAACTCGACCATCGCCCCGCTCAGCGGCAGCAGCACCGTGCTCGACGGCAGTATTGCGCCGGAAGAAGCCAAGTCGTGGGAGCTGGGGGCGCGGCTGGATATACCAGGACGAATCACCGGCAACATCGCACTGTTCGACATCAAGAAACGCAACGTGCTGGTCTCCAATTCTGAAGGCCCGACCACCATTTACAGCGCGGCTGGCGAAGTGCGTTCCCGAGGTCTGGAACTGGACCTGACCGGGCAGTTGACCGATCGCTGGAGCCTGATCGGCGCCTATGCCTACACCGATGCCGAGGTCACCGAAGACCCGGACTACAAAGGCAATCGCCTGCAGAACGTGGCGAAAAACAGCGGCTCATTGTCAGCGGTGTATGACTTCGGCAGCGTGATCGGTGGCGATCAGCTGCGGGTCGGTGCCGGGGCGCGGTATGTTGGTGAGCGCGCGGGCAACGCGGTGAATGATTTCGACCTGCCGAGCTACACCGTGGCCGATGCGTTCGCCACTTACGACACCCGACTCGAAGGGCAGAAGGTCAAGTTCCAGCTCAACGTGAAGAACCTGTTCGACCGCACCTACTACACCTCGGCGGCGAGCCGGTTCTTTGTATCGATGGGCGATTCGCGGCAGATTTCGCTCTCCAGCACGCTGGAGTTCTGATCCAGGACCGCGTCATCGTTCATCGCTGGCAAGCCAGCTCCCACAGGTTCTCGGTCGGGCACAAATGTCTTGAACGGGCGGAGACATTGTGGGAGCTGGCTTGCCAGCGATAAGGCCCTGACAGATAGCGGAAACATTCGCCTCTAACGCAAAAACGCCTGCCGATAATCCCCAGGCGTCCCACCCAACACTTGGCGAAAACGGTTGGTGAAATGACTGGCGCTGGCAAACCCGCATGCCAGCGCAATCTCTCCCAGCGGCAACGCGGTGCAGCGTAACAACTCCCGCGCCCGGCTCATGCGTCGCGCCAGCACGTACTGATGCGGCGGCAAGCCGAAGCTCACGCGAAACATCCGCGCAAAGTGGTATTCCGACAACGCACACAGACCGGCGAGTTGCCCTAGGCTGATCGGTTCGGCCAATTGACTGTCGATGAACTCCACCAACTGCCGGCGCTGGTGGGGCGCCAGTCCGCCCTTGAGGCGCAAACCCTGGCGCGCGCCGACCTGGCTGAGCAGGGTGTGGCTGATCAATTCGTGAGCGAGGCTGCTGGTCAGCAAACGTTCGGCCGGCTCGTCCCAGTTCAGCGTGAGCAATTGCCGAAAGCGCTGTGCCTGTAGCGGATCTTCGAGAAAAGTCTGCTCGCGCAACTGCATTTCTCGCGGCTCGCGATCGAGCAAGGTGACGCAGCCCAACGCAAATTGCTCAGCACTGAAATACAGGTGAGCGAGGCGAATGTCACCGTTGATCACCCAGCCGGATTGGTGATCGGCGGGCAGGATGCACAACTTGTCCGGCCCGCCCTTGTGCCCCGGCTGCCCGCGCCGAAAGGTGCCGGTGCCACCGGCGATGTAGCAGGACAGCGTGTGGTGGCTCGGCGCTTCGTATTCCTGGGCATCATGATGGTTGGTCCACAAAGCCGCAGACAAGCCGTCACCGAGCTCGGCGCTGTGCACAAGGCGTGCGTTCGGCGAGCGGTTGAGGGCTTGAAAGACTTGCAGGGTATCAATAGCGGCCATGTGCGGTTCTCTCCAACGCCTTGCATCCTACTCCGTAGCCTTCGCGCTGCCAGCCTGTCGGGCGACAAAAGCGCAAGAATCTGCAAGCGCCCCGATCGTTGCTGCCGCATCCTGAATCTCCATACAACACAACCCTGTGGCGAGGGAGCTTGCTCCCGCCGGGCTGCACAGCGGCCCCATCAGTGAGTGCTATGCACTCAAGCGCGAGAAAGCTCGCTCGCCACAGAGTGTCCGGTGTCCTCAGGAGTCTCGTCATGAACCTTTCGCTGTATCTGCTGACTGTGCTGATCTGGGGCACCACCTGGATTGCCCTGAAATGGCAATTGGGGGTGGTGGCGATTCCGGTGTCGATCGTCTATCGCTTCGGCCTCGCCGCGCTGGTGCTGTTCGTGCTGTTGCTGCTCAGTCGGCGTCTGCAACCGATGAGTCGCCGCGGTCATTTGATCTGCGTGGCGCAGGGCTTGTGTCTGTTCTGCGTCAACTTCATGTGCTTTCTGACGGCCAGCCAGTGGATTCCCAGCGGTCTGGTGGCGGTGGTGTTTTCCACCGCCACCTTGTGGAACGCGCTCAATGCGCGGGTGTTCTTCGGCCAGCGCATTGCGCGCAATGTGCTGATGGGGGGCGCGCTCGGTTTGTTCGGTCTGGGGATGTTGTTCTGGCCGGAACTGTCCGGCCATCAAGCCAGTCCGCAGACCTTGCTCGGTCTGGCGTTGGCCCTGTGCGGCACGCTGTGTTTCTCGGCGGGCAACATGCTGTCGAGTCTGCAGCAGAAGGCCGGTCTGAAACCGTTGACCACCAATGCCTGGGGCATGGCCTACGGGGCGGCGATGTTGTCGGTGTGGTGCCTGGTCAAAGGTATTGCGTTCGACATGGACTGGTCGCCACGCTACGTCGGCGCGCTGTTGTATCTGGTGATCCCGGGTTCAGTGATTGGCTTCACTGCCTACCTGACGCTGGTCGGGCGCATGGGCCCGGAGCGCGCGGCCTATTGCACGGTGCTGTTCCCGGTGGTGGCGCTGAACGTTTCGGCGTTTGCCGAAGGCTACCAGTGGACTGCTCCGGCGCTGGTCGGCCTGGTGTTGGTCATGCTTGGCAACGTCTTGGTGTTTCGCAAACCCCGTGCCGTGGCATTGCCCCGTCAGAGCAAGTTGGCTTGAGCCTGTCACTGTGCGGGCGCTGATGTTCAGCGCTCGACTTTTATCACGATGTAAATCAGCAGCGGCAAGATAAAGTCGACAATATGTCGGGCCCAATCCTTGGCGTTCCAGATGTTTGAAGTGTCCATGTCGAACCATTCGACACCGACAACTTGAAAACATACGTAGTAGATGAAAACAGCGATTAAAAGACCAATGATCGAAAACTTCTTGGCTTCATGGAATTCCTCGCTGGAGCTGTTGATGTTCTTGAGTAATTGATAGACACCCAACATGCAAAATGCGCTGAAAGTGACTTCCAGGGTAATGATCAGCCAATAGATACGGTGGTGCAGCATTGGCGAGGTGATGGCGCGGTAGCGCAGGTTGGCGTTGTGTTCGGTCGTGTCCATGCTCAGGACGTGCGCGACATATTCGTAGTTTGAACCGTAGTCGGTGAAATTGCTGAACATCATCAGCAAGCCAAAAAAACTGAAGTAACTCATCAGTATGACTTTGCTGTAGCGGATAATTTTATCCATGGTCAGAGCGTTCAAGTGTGTTCTCCATAACATTTGTCGAGGGTTCGATATGTCGGGAGAGTTTATAGCGGGGTCTATTGTTTTGGTGTCGGGTTGAATTGCAAAGTATGTGTGCGTGCATAAGGTGTCGGGCAAGTGTCTTTTGGCACTTGCCCGATTTTGTTTAACCGCGCCAGACCTGCGGGTTTACCAGATCCTGTGGACGCTCGCCCATCAAGGCGCTGCGCAGGTTGGCCAGCGCGCGATTGGCCATGGCTTCGCGGGTTTCTCCGGTGGCCGAGCCGATGTGCGGCAATGTCACAGCATTTTTCAACTGGAACAGCGGGGACTCGGCCAGCGGTTCTTTTTCGTAGACGTCCAGACCGGCGCCACGGATGCGATTGTTCTGCAGCGCTTCGATCAGCGCCGGCTCGTCGACCACCGGGCCACGGGAGATGTTGACCAGGATCGCGCCCGGCTTCATCAGGCCCAGTTCGCGATGGCTGATCAGGTGGCGGGTCTTGTCGCTGAGCGGCACCACCAGGCAGACGAAATCGGCTTCGGCGAGCAACTGGTCGAGGCTGCGAAAGTGTGCGCCGAGTTGTTGTTCCAGTTCGGGCTTGCGGCTGTTGCCGCTGTAGATAATCGGCATGTTGAAGCCGAAGTGGCCACGGCGGGCGACGGCGGCGCCGATGTTGCCCATGCCGACGATGCCCAGGGTCTTGCCGTGGACGTCGCAGCCGAACAATGGTGCGCCGACGCTGGCTTGCCACTGCCCGGCCTTGGTCCAGGCATCGAGTTCGGCGACGCGGCGGGCGCTGCTCATGATCAGGGCGAAGGCGAGGTCGGCGGTGCTTTCGGTGAGCACGTCCGGGGTATTGGTGAGCATGATTCCGCGTTGGTTGAAGTAATCGAGGTCGTAGTTGTCGTAGCCGACGGAGACGCTGGAGACCACTTCGAGTTTTGTGGCGGTTTCGAGTTGGGCTTTGCCGAGTTTGCGGCCGACGCCGATCAGGCCGTGGGCGTGGGGCAGGGCTTCGTTGAATTGGGCGTTGATGTCACCGTTCTTCGGGTTGGGGACGATGACGTCGAACTCTTGCTGGAGGCGTTCGATCATGGGCGGGGTGATGCGGCTGAAGGCCAGGACTGTTTTTTTCATTGGGCTTGGGCTCGGCTGTCTTTATTACCAAGCACGCTAACATTTCTTTGTGGGGTTTGGCTTGTCTTGGCGGCCTCTGGGCCGACCATGCTCCTGGGGTTTTGGGTGTTTATCCGTTGGTTCGGGTGTTGCGGCTGGCGGTTTCGCCCTTACGGCGAGTCACTTTTGCAGACGCCCAAAAGTAACCAAAACGCTGGGCCCCGGCGTACGGCCCTCGCTTAGGCTCGGGTTCCTTCGTTGCGGGGTTCATCCGGGGGCATCGCCTCCGGTTTGCTTCGCTGCACCTCCTCTCG
>NZ_JTKF01000053.1:0-28213 GCF_000828175.1 Pseudomonas sp. W15Feb9B
AGCGGGCTTGCCCGCGATGGGGCCGTACCCGCTGGCCTCAAGCCTCCTTGGGCAACTCGATCACAAACCGCGTCCACCCCGCAGCCGATTCGCAACGGATCTGCCCACCATGCGCCCGGACGATCGATTGGGTAATCGCCAGCCCCAACCCCGCATGCTCACTGCTGCCTTCCTGCCGCGCCGGATCGGCGCGATAGAACCGGTCAAACAGCCGTGGTAACAGCTCTGCCGAAATCTCTTCGCCACTGTTCTCCACCGACACCTGCACCGCGTGTGGCTGATCGACGATGGACAGGCGCACGCTGCCCGCCACCGGAGTAAAACGCAGCGCGTTATCCAGCAGATTCGACAAGGCCCGGCGCAGCATGCTGCTATCGCCCTTTATTCGCGCATGACCTTGGCGGCTCAGCGTCACCCCGGCGTCTTCGGCCAGTGGCGCGAAGAATTCAAGCAACACATCGCTCTCATCCGCCAGCTCCAGCACCTCACGCTTGGGCATCAGCAAACCATGGTCAGCCTTGGCCAGATAAAGCATGTCGTTGACCAGCTGTGCCATCCATTGCAGTTCTTCGAGGTTGCTGTGCAGGGCTTCGCGGTAATCCTCAAGCGGCCGCGGGCGAGTGAGGGTGACCTGGGTGTGGGTCAGCAGGTTCGACAGCGGTGTGCGCAGTTCATGGGCGATGTCGGCAGAAAACGCCGACAGCCGTTGAAACGAGTCATCGAGGCGTCCGAGCATGGCGTTGAAGCTGTGGGCCATTTCCGCAAGCTCCGGCGGCATTTGCGCTTCCGGCAGTCGGGCATTGAGCGATTGTGCAGAAATCCCACGGGCAACTGCACTCATGCGCCGCAGTGGACGCAAGCCGCTGCGCGCCGCCCAGGCGCCGAGCAGTGCGGTGGCCAGCGCCGACAGCCCGACGGTCAGCCAGATCAGATGCTGCATCCGTTGCAGGAAGTGCTGGTGGTGGGTGATGTCCAGCAGCAGCGTCAGTTGTGGTGTATCGGACTTGTCCGGGTAGAGCGGGGCGTTGAGCACGCGGTAGTCGGCGCCGTCATGGCTGATGGTCGACAGGCCGGATTGTTTCGGCAACTCCGTAGGGATCTGCGTCGAACTGTCGTACCAGCGCTGACCGTCACTGCCGGTAATACGCAGCGCCAGATCGGCCTGGCGGCTCAGCTCATCCGCCAGCCGCGCCTCACGCTGAGCGGGTTGCACATCCTGCAAGGCCCGGCGCAGGCCGATCAGTTTGCCATCCAGCAATTGCTGATCGAGCTCAATGAAGTGCGCCTCGCTGGCGCGGCTGAACAGCACTCCGGCGAACAGCGAGACCACGGCGGTGCACGCGGCAAACAGCAGAGCCAGACGAGAACTCAGCGACAGGCGACGCATCAGGCTGGACGCTCTTCAAGCACGTAACCCATGCCACGCACGGTGTGGATCAGTTTGTTGGGGAAGTCATCGTCGATCTTCAGGCGCAGGCGACGGATCGCCACTTCGATCACGTTGGTGTCGCTGTCAAAGTTCATGTCCCAGACTTGCGAGGCAATCAACGATTTCGGCAACACTTCACCCTGACGGCGCAGGAGCATTTCCAGCAGGGCGAATTCCTTGGCGGTGAGGTCGATGCGCTGGCCACTGCGTTCGACCCGGCGGCGAATCAGGTCCAGGCGCAGGTCGGCCAGTTGCAGACTGGTTTCCTGGGGTGTCGCACTGCCCCGGCGTAGCAGGCTGCGCACCCGCGCCAGCAACTCGGAGAAGGCGAACGGTTTGACCAGATAGTCGTCGGCGCCGAGTTCGAGGCCATGAACCCGATCCTCGACTGCATCTTTGGCGGTGAGAAACAGTACCGGCGTGTCGAGGCCGGCACTGCGCACCGCGTGCAGAATCTGCCAGCCACTGCGCCCGGGCAGCATCACGTCGAGGATCAGCAGCGCATAATCACCGCTCAACGCCAGTTGCTGGCCGCTGTTGCCGTCGGCCACCAGTTCCGTGTTGAACCCGGCCTCGGTCAAGCCCTGGCGCAGGTAGTGGCCGGTTTTCGGTTGGTCTTCGACGATCAGCAGTTTCATGGGCGACTCGGATATAGAGAAACGAAAACGTTATACCGTGGGAACAGACGGCGCGCGCCAACCTGACAAAGTTGTAATCTGCCTGTCAGGTAGCTGCCAGCGCAGGCGGGCTAGAGTTTCCCACAGGCTGAACCTTTTCTTGTTGGAGTATGACTATGTTGTTGCGCAATCCTCTGGCCGTCGCCGCCTGTTTACTGGCGTTGAGTTCACCTGTCTGGGCCGCGCCCGCACACACTTATGATTTTGGCCAACCGGCACCAGCAGCCAAGGCTACTCGCAGCATTGAAGTTGTACTGAACGACATGTCGTTCGACCCCAAGGCGATTCAGGTCAAGGCCGGTGAGACGGTTCGCTTTGTCCTGGTGAATAAAGGTCAGTTGCTGCACGAATTCAACCTCGGTGACGCGGCGATGCATGCCAGACACCAGCAGGAAATGCTGCAGATGCAGCAAAGCGGCATGCTGACGCCTACCGGCATGAAAGAAATGTCCCACGACATGGCGGGCATGGATCACGCCAGCATGGGCCACGGCATGAAGCACGACGACCCCAACAGCGTGCTGGTCGAGCCGGGCAAGACCGCCGAGCTGACCTGGACCTTCAGCAAGGCCACCAACCTGGAATTTGCCTGCAACATTCCCGGTCACTACCAGGCGGGCATGGTCGGCAAACTGACTGTCAGTCAGTAAGCACTCAAAGGCGGGCGCAAAGGCTGATAGAATCCGCTGATTCTTCAGTCAGGTTTCCGCCATGCATCCCGCAGCCGAACATTCGCCGCTGGGCAAATCCAGCGAATACATCGCCACGTACACGCCGTCACTGCTGTTCCCGATTCCGCGCACCGCGAAATGGGCCGAACTGGGCCTGACCGCCGAAACCCTGCCGTATAAAGGTGTGGATTTCTGGAACTGCTTCGAACTGTCGTGGCTGCTGCCGTCGGGCAAACCGGTGGTGGCGATCGGTGAATTCAGCATTCCGGCGGATTCGCCGAACATCATCGAATCGAAGTCGTTCAAGTTGTACCTGAACTCGCTGAACCAGACGCCGTTTGCCGACATCGCCAGCCTGGAAGCGACGCTGGTCAAGGACCTGTCGGCCGCTGCCGGCAAACCGGTCGGCGTACGCGTACGCAGCCTGAAAGAGGTCGAAGCCGAAGGCGTCGTGGCGTTGCCGGGCGTGTGCATCGACGATCTGGACATCAGCGTCAGCAACTATGAGCATCCGCGTCCGGAACTGCTGCGTTGCGATGATTCGCGGATTGTCGAAGAGAGCGTGCACAGCCATCTGCTCAAATCCAACTGCCCGGTGACCAGCCAGCCAGACTGGGGCAGCGTGGTCTTGGAATATCGTGGCGCGGCGCTGGATCACGCGAGCCTGCTGGAATACATCGTCAGCTTCCGCCAGCACTCGGACTTCCACGAGCAGTGTGTGGAGCGGATCTTCCTCGACCTGCAGCGTTTGCTGAAGCCGGAGAAGCTCACGGTGTTTGCACGGTATGTGCGCCGCGGCGGGCTGGATATCAACCCGTATCGCAGCACTGAAGCGGTACAACTGCCGAACCACCGACTGGTCCGTCAGTAAGATCAAAAGGTCGCAGCCTGCGGCAGCTCCTACATGAGATTCCCTGTAGGAGCTGCCGCAGGCTGCGATCTTTTGCTTTTTTGGGATACCCGGGAATCAGATCCCCATGCTGCCCAGCGCATTGACGATATTGCGCAGGGTGCCGGCAATGGCCGGGTGTTCGAGTTCAAAGCGGTCAACCGCCAGGTTCACGCCATCGGCGATACTGGCGTCCTGGGTGGCGCTTTCCAGTTTGATTTCGGTTTCAATCTGCGCCATCAGCGCATGCAGATCTTCACGCTCGGCTTCGGACAGCGGCGGATTCTGCTCCAGTTGCTCGCGCAGGGTGTCGAGTTGTTTTTGCAGTTCTTGGGCGGGCATGGTGGTTTCCTTTTATCAAGAGGCACTGGCATTGACCGCAGCCGCGCGCCAAAGGTCTATGGCTGACCTTTAGATTAATCCACTCTGTTGCAACCTGCATGATCCCGGTCAGGGCTTTTCGCCCTTGAGGCGGCGCAGGTTGATGTCGGCCAGGCAGGTGTCGAGTTCGCCCAGGTGGTCGATCACCGAATGCACGCCCAGATTGAACAACTGCAGGGTCGCCTTGCCGCGGCGCTGTTCGCGTTCCTGTTGGCTCAAGGCTTGCCACTCGCTCGGCGACAGGCCGCACAACGAGCCGCAGGAGGCCAGGCCAATGGTCCACAGTCCGGCGTTGAGGCCCGCTTGCAGCAGGCGCGGCTCGCCACTGACCAGCACGCAGCCATCCAGGCGGCTGACGTTCAAGCCCATCAGTGCCTGCCAGCAGGCATTCGGCGCGGGCCATGGATTGATTGTTGCTGAATATTGCGTTGGTTTGATCCACGCCGGCAGCGAGGCCGCCAAAGGGTGCGCGAGGGCAGGGGGCAACTCATCGATCCACGCACAGGGAATCTCCTGGCGCTGCAGGCTGAGCAGGCTGTCGAGGGCGCCGGGTGTGGCGTCGGCGTGCTCGGGCAGCATGCTGGCGTGTTGCCGGGCACGGGCACCGAAATCCACCAGACAGCCACTGAGTCCGAACAGCACGGCGGTCAGGCCGGGCGCGGCGACAGGCAAGGCTTCAGCGTGGGTCATGGCAACGTCCCTGAAATAGTCACGAGGTTAGGCGACATCGGTGACAGCTGGATGACAGGTGTGTGAAGGCGCTCTCTGGAAACGTCCTGCATTACTCTTGACAGGTAGACTGCCCAAAACGGCTTTTGCGCTTATACTAGCGGTCTTAACGCTTGGGCCGACGGTGCCCGCGCCAGTACGAATCCAAGGAGCTTTTCTATGCGCTGGAGCAATCCTCTCGCTCAGCTATGTGTATGTGCCAGCGTCTTGCTGGTTCCGTTCGCCGCCAATGCTGCAACGGAAGAAGACCCTTGGGAAAGCGTCAACCGCCCGATCTTCCAGTTCAACGACTTCGTTGACACCTACGCGCTCAAGCCGCTGGCGCAGGGCTACGAGTACGTGACGCCGCAGTTCCTTGAAGACGGCATCCACAACATGTTCCGCAACGTCGGTGACGTCACCAACCTGGCGAACAATATTCTGCAGGCCAAGCCCGCAGCCGCTGGTGTCGATACCGCGCGCATCATCTTCAACACCACGTTCGGCCTGCTGGGCTTCTTCGATGTCGGCACCAAAATGGGCCTGAATCGCAGCGATGAGGACTTCGGTCAGACCCTCGGTTACTGGGGCGTCAGCAGCGGCCCTTACGTGATGCTGCCGTTGCTCGGCCCGAGCACCCTGCGTGATGCGCCGTCGAAGTACGTCGACAGCTACACCGGTCCGTACCGCTACATCAACGACGTGCCTGTGCGTAACTCGGTGTTCGGCCTGAACATCGTCGACACCCGCGCCAGCCTGCTGTCGAGCGAGAAGCTGATCAGCGGCGACAAGTACACCTTCATCCGCAACGCCTACCTGCAGAATCGCGAGTTCAAGGTCAAGGATGGTCACGTCGAAGATGATTTTTAATCTCGACCGATGACAGAAGGCGGCCTGTGAGGCCGCCTTTTTTGTGTGCGCTTATTTCATCTTCAGAATGCTCAGGCCGAGCTTCTGGCTGTCGCCATCCTGGGCCTTGACCCAGACCACTTCGGTCTCCGCTTCCAGCCCGCTCAAGGCGGCATGATCGGAGTCGATGCGCACACTCAAGCGGTCGCCAACCGTGAACTGGCGCGGTGCCTCAACCTGCATGCCGCTGCTCGAGAGGTCGATGCACACGGCTGATACCTCATCACCTTCATGGATCAACACCACATCGGCATCGACCCGCATGCGGATGAAATCACGCTTTTCGCTGTAGTCCCGACCGGTTTGACTCATGGTTTTGACCTTCCATTGGGTTACGGTTTGAGCGGTTCTTATAACTCTCGGTGATTTGACAAGTAAAGTCGTCAAGCGACCATCGGCGCATGCTTGAAACGCCCCGCGGATGGGAGTACCGTCTGCGCCTTAGAAGGGCACCTCTGGTGCAATCGCGTTCCGGGCCACTGCCCGAAAGCGGTGCAGCAGAGAGGCTAGAAAGCGAATCCAGTAGTCTGAGCCGGGCCGATGCCCCGCCTGCTACGCCAACCTAATTCTGGCGCCGTTTGCCCACATGCCAAAAACCAGTGCCACGCTGCTGATAATCGATGATGACGAAGTAGTGCGCGCGAGCCTCGCGGCCTATTTGGAAGACAGTGGTTTCAGCGTCCTGCAGGCCAGCAACGGCCAACAGGGTCTTCAGGTATTCGAGCAAGACAAGCCCGACTTGGTCATCTGCGATCTGCGCATGCCGCAGATGGGTGGTCTCGAACTCATCCGTCAGGTCACCGAGCGGTCACCGCAAACGCCGATGATCGTCGTTTCGGGTGCCGGCGTGATGAACGACGCGGTCGAGGCGCTGCGCCTGGGTGCGGCGGACTACCTGATCAAGCCTCTTGAAGACCTGGCCGTGCTCGAGCACTCGGTGCGTCGCGCGCTGGATCGTGCGCGCCTGCTGCTGGAGAACCAGCGCTACCGCGAGAAGCTGGAGAAGGCCAACCGCGAGCTTGAAGCCAGCCTGAACCTGCTGCAGGAAGACCAGAACGCCGGTCGCCAGGTGCAGATGAACATGCTGCCGGAAAGCCCGTGGCGCATCGACGAGTTCCAGTTTGCCCACCAGATCATCCCGTCGCTGTACCTGTCGGGTGATTTTGTCGACTACTTCCGCGTCGACGAGCGTCGGGTGGCGTTCTACCTGGCCGACGTGTCGGGGCATGGTGCCTCTTCAGCGTTCGTCACCGTGCTGCTGAAGTTCATGACCACGCGCTTGCTGTTCGAATCCAAGCGCAACGGCACATTGCCGGAATTCAAGCCTTCGGAAGTCCTTGGTCATATCAACCGGGGGCTGATCAGTTGTAAGCTGGGCAAACACGTCACAATGGTCGGTGGAGTCATCGACGAGGAGACCGGTTTGTTGACCTATAGCATCGGCGGCCATCTGCCGTTGCCTGTGTTGTACACGCCTGACAGTGTTCGTTACCTCGAAGGCCGCGGTTTGCCAGTGGGCCTTTTCAACGAGGCCACCTACGAAGATCACGTGCTTGAGCTGCCACCGACGTTCAGCCTGACGCTGATGTCTGACGGTATTCTGGATCTGTTGCCAGAACCTACGCTCAAGGAAAAAGAAGCCGCTTTGCCACAACGGGTGAAGTCGGCGGGCGGCAGCCTGGATGGTCTGCGGCAAGTGTTTGGATTGGCCACGCTAGGGGAGATGCCGGATGATATCGCCCTGTTGGTGTTGAGCAGGAACCTTCAATGAGTACCGGTAGAATCCAGTTCGCCGAGCAGGACGGCACCTTCGTCCTGAAGTTCGTCGGTGAAGTTCGCCTGACCCTGTGTTCGGCGTTGGATGCGACTATTGAGAAAATCTTCACCGCGTTGAATTTCAACGCGATCGTGATCGATTTGACCGAAACCCGCAGCATCGACAGCACCACCCTCGGCCTGCTGGCCAAACTGTCGATCCTGTCGCGGCAAAAGGTCGGCCTGCTGCCGACCGTCGTCACCACCCACGAAGACATCACCCGGCTGCTGCAGTCGATGGGCTTCGAGCAGGTGTTCAACATCGTCAACCATCCGGTGCCGTGCCCCGAGTGCCTGGACGACCTGCCGGATCAGGACCAGTCAGAAGAAGTGGTGCGGATCAAGGTGCTTGAAGCGCACAAGATCCTCATGGGGCTGAACGATTCCAACCGTGAAGCCTTCCATGACCTGGTGAATGCCCTCGAGCGGCATTGAGTGGCCTCTGTGGCGAGGGAGCTTGCTCCCGCCTGGCTGCGCAGCAGCCATAAAACCTGCCAGCACGGTGTCTGAAGGACCCGGATAGCCAATTGGGCCGCTTCGCAGCCCAGCGGGAGCAAGCTCCCTCGCCACAGGGACACTACCAGCCATAAGTCATCATTTGCACTGGGCAACACCAACAAAAAAGGGCGAACCCAACCGGGTTCGCCCTTTTTGCATTTCAACCGCTCAGATCACAGCTTGGCCTGCAACAGCGCCTCGAGCTTCTCCTGGTCACGGGCAAACTGACGGATGCCCTCAGCCAGTTTCTCGGTAGCCATCGCGTCTTCGTTGGACAGCCAGCGGAATTGCGCTTCGTTGAGGCTCAGACGCGCTTCGCCGGCGTGACCCGGGGCGAGTTTGCGCTCCAGTTTGCCGGTGTCGGCTGCCAGCTTGTCGATCAGGTCCGGGCTGATGGTCAGGCGATCGCAGCCGGCCAGTTGTTCGATCTGGCTCAGGTTACGGAAGCTGGCGCCCATGACCACGGTCTTGTAGTCATTGGCCTTGTAGTAGTTGTAGATGCGGGTGACCGACTGCACGCCCGGATCATCGGCACCGGTGTAGTCGTTGCCATTGGCCTTCTTGTACCAGTCGTAGATGCGGCCCACGAACGGCGAGATCAGGAACACCCCGGCGTCAGCGCAAGCAGCAGCCTGAGCGAAAGAGAACAGCAGGGTCAGGTTGGTCTGGATGCCTTCCTTTTCGAGGATCTCGGCTGCGCGGATGCCTTCCCAGGTCGACGCGATCTTGATCAGCACGCGGTCGCGGCCGATACCGGCCTTGTCGTACAGCTCGATCAGGCGATGTGCACGCTTGAGCACGGCGTCCTGGTCGAACGACAGGCGCGCATCCACTTCGGTGGAAATGCGGCCCGGGATCACTTTGAGGATTTCCTGGCCGACGGCGACGCCGAAACGGTCGCTGGCCAAGCCCACGTCGCCCTTGCAGTCGCTGACGCAAGCGTTCAGCAGCTCGGCGTAAGCCGGGATGGCGGCGGCTTTGAGCAGCAGGGAAGGGTTGGTGGTGGCGTCGACCGGCTTGACCCGGGCGATCGCTTCGAAGTCGCCGGTGTCGGCAACCACGGTGGTCATCTGTTTGAGTTGTTCCAGCTTGGAAGTCATGGGTGTGCTCTGTCCTGTGGGTTTGACGACATTACCCGAGCGTTGACAGCCACTCAAGGGCATCAAGGCGTAACGGGTTCCCCGGGGGCAACAACCTGAGAATGGCTGTTTGAAGGGTGGGGCGCGGTATCGATGAATACGATGCCAAAATCGGCCGCAGGTTCAAAGCAACTGACGGCCAGCGCCCCTTGAGCACATTGATGGAGGTTATTGCTGGCTCAACTGGGTTTTGACCGCAGTTTCTGCCGGTTTCGGCTGGCCATCGGACGTCAACAGACCGAAATTCTTCTCGCGGTCATTGCTGCCGGTGTCGCTGTTTTTCCACTCGTAAATCGAGGTCAGGGCAATGTTGCGGGTTTTGATATCGGCCACGAATGCGCTGATTTTGCTGGCCTGCCCCTCAATCCCGCCGTTGGAGGCGAGCGCCGAGATGCCCCATTCGCTGATCACCCCCGGCAGATGGAAGTTCTGCTGGATAAACGTCTGGGCGTTGCTGATCTGGGTACCGGTCATGCCGTACGGATGGTAGGAAACCGCGTTGAGGCACTTGGGGTACTCGCTGACGATTCGGTTAAGCGCCACCGTCGACGCCGAGCCGGCCGTTGGCGGCCGGGCAAAACCAAAACCGATCACCGGGGCGGCGGGCGGCTTGTCCTGCAGGGTCTTGCACGCCGAGCTCATGAACGGCACGAACGTCGTGTCGAAGTTACCGGTCGGCCAGTAGGTGCCCAGGTCCGGCTCGTTCCACAGTTCAATCGCCACCAGTTGCGAACCGTAGGTTGCCGCCAGACTGGTCAGCGCGTTGGCAAACGCAACCCCAGCGTTCGCCAGATCACTGGTATTCAACGGCTTGGTCGCGCGCAGGGTCATCAATACCGGCAGACCCGCCGCGCGGGCCACGGCGAAGGCCTCGCTGACCTGTTTCTGATAGGCCGCGCTGCTCAGGCTGTCGGTCCATACGCCGAAGCGTACGAAACTGAAGCCGGTGGCTTTGACGTGCTCGGCGTCGGCGGCGGAGAAGGTCTGGACTTTGACCTGAACCCCGATGGTCTTGTTGGTGGGTAATGCCGGGAACAGATCACTGGCGTGGACCTGGCTGGCGCTGCCGAGCAACAACAGGGTCAGGGCGCCCAATCGGTTGAGATGTGCTGACTTCATGTCGGTTCTCCTGATGAGAAATGACAACGGCGAAAAAAGTATCTCGTGATAACTGCTTCGAAACTAACAAAGGCACTAAGTGCGCCAATGTTATTTTTTGTCAGGAAAGCAAGACCTGAAAATCACAGTTATTTTTAGTCCGGTAATTCTGTTTTGGCGGCTTTTGAGGCTGTGGTACTTAATACGCTGGTACTAACAGGGCGAATCTATTTCTGAGTGCAGGATGATCTAGTGGGTTCATTAAGATTCGCACTAGATGTTGGCAGAATGATATTACACAGGAAAGTAAACCTTGTTCAGAAATATCCTGGTTGTGTGCGTTGGCAATATTTGCCGAAGTCCGACAGCAGAACTTCTGCTGCGCAACGCGCTGATCCCCTCAACCATCTCCGTGACTTCCGCAGGCCTCGCAGCGCGAGTCGGCGAAGGCATGGAAGCCTCGGCACGCCAGGTGCTGGAAGACCACGGGCACAGCGCCGAGGGTTTCCGGGCCCGGCAATTGACCGCCGATATCGTCAATGAATCAGACCTGATTCTGGTGATGGAAAAACAACATGTGAATCAGGTGCTGAAGATTGCTTCGCACGCCCGAGGCAAAGTATTTCTTCTTGGCAAGTGGCAGAGCGAACGAGAAATACAGGATCCGTATCGTCAAGGTAAGGCCGCTTTTATTCATGCCCATGCATTGATTGAAGATGCTGTTAGCTCGTGGGCGCAGCGCCTCGGACATTGATGAATATTCTTCAGATCAGTGAATGGTAAGAAAGACTTATGCAGTTACCGTCAGTAATCGCCAACCGTGATAACGATCAAGACAGTATTGATCTTCTCGGCATATTCGGCAGTTTGATCGACCAGAAATGGCTGATCGGTGCATTCACCGGTGCCTTCATGGCCGCCGGCGTTGCCTACGCGGTATTGGCGACGCCGGTGTACCTGGCGAACGCGCTGGTGCAGGTCGAACCGAAAAAGAACGACATGCTCGGCTTTTCCGACCTCAGCAGCATGCTCGGGGGGCAATCGCCGTCGGTGACCGAAATCGGCATCATCAAATCCCGCGCGGTGATCGGCAAGACCGTCGACGACCTGCGCCTGGACATCGACGTCACCCCCAACACCTTCCCGGTGGTCGGCGGTTTTCTCGCCCGGCGTTATCGCGGCGAAACCGAGTTCAGCGTGGCGCCGCCGCGTTTTGGCTTCAACAGCTACGCCTGGGGCGGCGAGCGTCTGGAATTCGCCCGGCTCGATCTGCCCAAAGAACTGTTGGGCAAGAAGCTCACCCTGATTGCGGGTGAGCAACAGCACTTTCAGTTGCTCGATGACAACGACAACCTGCTGGTCGAGGGCGTCGCCGGCGAAGCCTTCGCCCAGGACGGTGTCGAAGGTTTGATCGAGCGCCTGCAAGCCAATCCAGGCACGCGCTTTGAAGTGGTGCGCAATCCACGGATCGTGACCATTCAGGGTTACCAGGATGCGCTGGATATTTCCGAGCAAGGTAAAGAGTCGGGGATTATCCGCCTGGCGCTGGCCAGCGCCGACGCCGCCGAGGCGGTGAAAATCCTTAACAAGATCGCCGCGCTCTACGTCGATCAGAACGTACGTCGGACCTCGGCGGAGGCGGCGCAAAGCCTGGCGTTCCTGCAAAGTCAGTTGCCGCAGGTCAAGCGTGATCTGGCCAAGGCCAGCGATGCGCTCAACGCTTACCAGACCCACGGCAAGACCGTGAACATTTCCCTGGAAACCCAATCGGTGCTCGGTCAGTCCGTGGCGCTGGAAACGCGGATTTCCGAGCTGAAAATGCAGCAGGCGGAAATGGATCGCAAATTCACCAAGCAGCATCCGGCGTATCGCGCCTTGATGTCGCAGATCGGTGAATTGACCCAGCAGCAGAAATCGCTGGAAGGCAAGGTCGGCGATCTACCGGCGACGCAACAGGAGCTGCTCAACCTGACCCGCGATGTGGAAGTGGCTTCGCAGATCTATACGCAGTTGCTGAACAAATCCCAGGAGCTGGACATTGTTCGCGCCGGTGCGGTGGGCAACGTGCGCCTGATCGATCCGGCGGATGTTGACCTGAGCAGCCCGGTCAAACCGAAAAAAGCCCTGATTGTGCTGATCGCAACGTTCCTCGGCGCCTTTGTCGGCGTGGCGCTGGTGCTGTTGCGCAAATCCCTGAGCAAGGGTCTGGAAGGCCCGGAAGCCATCGAACAGCTCGGGCTGCCGGTGTACGCCTCGATTCCCTACAGCGCCTTGCAGCGCGACGAGGACACGAAAAAGGGCCGAGCCAAAATCACCGCCGAAACACCGGCCTATCTGCTGGCGCTGCGCAACCCGACCGACCTGTCTATCGAGTCGATCCGCAGCCTGCGCACCTGCCTGCATTTCGCCGCGCTGGATTCGACCAACAACCGCATCATGATCTCCGGCCCCAGCCCGCAGGTCGGCAAGACCTTCGTCTCGTCCAACCTCGCGGCGGTCATGGCGCAGAGCGGTCAGCGCGTGCTGCTGATCGACGCCGACATGCGCAAGGGCCACCTGCACAAGACGCTGAATGTGCCGATCGCCAATGGCCTGTCGGATCTGCTGGTCAAGCGCTGCAGCATCGAGCAGGCGATCAACACGGTGGAAATCGACAACCTGCACTTCATCAGCCGTGGCCAGGTTCCACCGAACCCTTCCGAGTTGCTGATGCACGCCAACTTTCGCGATTTGCTCGCCGAGCTGAGTCAGCGCTACGACGTGGTGATCATCGATACGCCGCCCCTGTTGGCGGTGACCGATGCGGCGATTGTCGGACGTGAAGCCGGCATCAGCCTGATCGTCACGCGTTTCGCGGTGAACCCGGCCAAGGAAATCGAAGCGACCATTCGCCGCTTCGCGCAGAACGGCATCGAGCTCAAGGGCGCGGTGTTCAACGGCGTCGAGAAGCGCGCTGCCAGCTACTACGGCAATGGCAGCTATGGCTATTACAACTACGAATACGCGTCGGACAAATCCTGAAATCAGGGACGTTCCAACAGGCATGAAAGTGGGTGGGTTGTGAAGAAAATACTGCACGTGGCTGAAACGATAAAAGGTGGGGTTGCCACCGTTATCCGCACCATCTCGGCGTCGCCCGAAGGCCAGGATTCGAATTACGAGCTGGTCTATCTGGTGCCGCTCGACCAGAAACAAGAGCTGCACGGCATTGATGCACAGCAGATTCGCACGTTCGAACGCAGCGGGCGTGATGTGCGTTCGCTGCTGCGTTTTGGCTGGCAACTGACCCGGGTGATGCTCAAGGAAAAACCCGATGTGGTGCATTTGCACAGCACCTTTTCCGGGGTGATCGGCCGCGTGGTCTGTGTGCTTCTGCGACCGTGGCGCAAGCCGAAAATCGTCTACTGCCCGCACGCGTTTTCGTTCCTGATGGAAAGCTCGCCCATCAAGCAGAAGGTCTACGCCTCGATCGAGCGCGTCTTGCAGAAAGTCACCGACGTGATCATTTGCGTCAGCCGCTACGAGATGGACAAAGCCGCGCGGTTCGGTATCGAACGCAAGCGCATGCGCCTGATCTACAACGGCATCCCGCACAAGGATGACGCACCGAGGGCCGACAACCCCGCGCCGATTCATCTGCTGTTCGTCGGTCGCCTCGACTACCAGAAAGGCTTCGACGTATTGCTCAAAGCCTTCGCCAAGGTACAGCGCAACGATCTGAAGCTGACCGTGGTTGGCAGTGCGGTCAACGAGGACAAGGTCGAGTGCCCGCAGATGGACGCGGTCGAGTACCTGCCGTGGGTCACGCCGGGCGAAGTGCAGGCGCTGTATCAACAGGCCGACGCGCTGATCGTGCCGAGCCGCTGGGAGGGTTTCGCCATGGTGCCGCTGGAAGGCATGGCCATGGGTTTGCCGGTGATCGCCAGCAACTGCACGTCGCTGCCCGAACTGGTTACCCATGAGGTGTCCGGCTACGTCTTTCCCACCGGTGACCACCAGGCGCTGGCCGATGTGCTGGCGCGAATCCAGAAGCCGCGGTTGCTCGACCTCGGCAGCGAAGGCCGGAACATCGTGCGTGAACGCTTCAGCGCCGCCCTGATGATCCGCCAGACCTACGACGTGTATTGCGCTCCCACTTATTAAGTAGAACTCAAGCTTATGAACGTAACGATTTTGCATGGCTACAGTGCGTCCAATTCCGGTGACGGCCTGCTCGTCGATCTGGCCATCGCGTTGGTGCAGCGCAACTTTGGTGAAGACACTTCGATCAATGTCGTGGCCTCCGACCCTCAGTCTTTCGCCTACCTGCCGCACCCGCGTTTCGACGCGCCGGTGATGGCGGCCAAGGGCTTGGGGCGGGTCAAGCAGGCAGTTTTTCTCAATCAGTCGTATGCCGGGCTGGCGGATCTGCTGCGCAAGACTGATCTGATCGTCGGCGTCGGTGGCGGCTACATGCGCTCGAAAAGTGCCTTCGAACACATCAAGCTCAAACTCGGTCACGCCAAGCAACTGGAAACGGCGATCCTCAGCAAGGTGCCGTCGGTGTACCTGCCGCAAAGTATCGGCCCGTTCCATGGCGAGAGCCGCAAGATCGTCGATCACTACGCCAGCGCGGACGCGGTGTTCGTGCGCGATAACCGCTCCTCGGCAATGTTCGATGCTTGCGCAAACGTCTATCGCGCGCCGGATCTGGCAGTGCAGTCATTGGCCAGCAAGATTCTTCAGCAGCCGAAGTTCACCCGCTGTGCCGCATCGCCGGCCACCGTGTGCGTGGTGCTGCGCAAGCCGCCGGAGTGGAGCAAGGAAAAGAAGGTCGCCTACGTCGCCAACCTGAAGTTGCTGCTGCAGCGTCTGAAGAACAAAAGCAAAGTGGTTTGCGCCGTACAGAGTGCCGTTCGCGGTAACGATGACGGTGCGTTCTATCGCGAACTGGGCATCACCGAGGACCTGCTGTCGTTGAAGGCGACGATTGCCAAATATCAGCCGGACCTGGTGATCTCGGTGCGCCTGCACGGCGCCATCGAATCGCTGTTGTCCGGCGTCCCGGCGTACCACATCAGCTACGAGCGCAAAGGCTTTGGCGCCTATCAGGACATGGGCGTGGAAGACTGGGTGATCAATGGCGGCGACATCAATGTCGACACCATCATCGACACCGTGTACGCGCCGAACGCGCTGTCGAACTTCGGCAAGCGCCTGACCGACACCTGCCGCGAAATCGAAGCCAAGACGGTGATGATGGACGAGATCATCAAAGGCGTCGTTCGATGATATTTCGCTTGCTGCTGCGCGGCGGAGCCTTGGGCGCGAAGTTTCTGCTGGTGTTGGCCATCACCCATTACCTGGGCTACGAAGCGCTGGGGTTTTATGGCGTGGTGGTCGCCGCGTCGCTGATCGCTTCGAAGTTCTACAGCGTTGGTTTCAGTTCCGAGATCAATCGGTTGATCAGCGTCGGCGGCAGCTCGCGGCGGGTGGTCGACAAAGTCCTGCTGCTGTACCTGGCAGTGGGGCTGTTGCTGTCGCTGGCAACGGTGGGGATCTATTCGCTGTTTCAGCAGGTCGAGGCGAGCACCGCGCTAATCCTCTGCGTGACGCTGGTGTTGCTCACTGAACACCTGTCGTTCGAGATCAACTCGTTCGTGTTTTCCGCACAGAAAGCCACCGCGGGCGCGCTGCTGTTTTTCATCAAGACTGGCCTTTGGGCGCTGCTGGCGGTGGGCGCGATGATGCTCGACTGGGTGTCGGGCATCGCCAGTGTGCTGTGGTTGTGGGTGGCCGCCAACGTGCTGGTGATCGTCGCCGGTTACCTGATCGTGGTGAATGTGCACAAGGGTCGGGTCAGCGAAGCACTGACTACCGCGACCGTGTGGAAGGCCGGGTTGCCCTTCTACTTCGGTACGGGCTTGATCGCGCTCAGTCAGTACGCCGAGCGCTTTCTGATTGCCGATCTCGAACCCTACGCCAGCCTCGGTAAATACGTGTACGCGTGGTCGGCGGCGAACACTTTGCAGGCGCTGTCCTACGCGGTGGTGGCGGTGGTCGGCATTCCGGTGCTGGCCAAGCGGTTTCAGGCGGATCAGCAGTCATTTACGGTCAAGCAATTGTTCGTCAATAAATGGGTGATGCGCTCGTTAGTGGTGTCGGCGGCGGTGGCGGTGCTGATCTATCTGTTCTTCAACGTGGTGCTCGATTACGTCGCCACCAGCGTGCCGCGTCCGGATAACGCGCTCCTCGGTGTGCTGATCTTTTCCTTTGCCTTGCGGGCCATTGGCGACATCGTCTGGGGTGGTCTGATCGCTTCGAAAAACAGTCGGGTGTCATTCGCCAGCGCGGCGATCTGCTTGCTGGTGTCGGTGCCGGTCAGTTACCTGCTGATCAAGCACTATTCGATTTATGGCGCGGCGTGGGGCAATGTCTTTGCGATCATCGTGCAGCTTGGCGTGATTGCCGTGTTGACCCGAGCGACCCGCGCAAAAGGGGCGCTGGCATGGGGTTGAAGTTGCCGTGCATCGAGTTTCGCGGACGCAAACTCGATTCCTCGCTGTCGTTCCTGATTCTGTTTACCGGGCTGTTTCTGTCGGTGGCGATGCCGCTGCTGATCCCGCGCGATCCGGGCCCGGATGCGATGACCTTATGGTCGTCCTACGCCCGGGCCGACAACTGCAATTTCTGGAACCCGTTCTCGCCGGATCGCTCCTCCTACGAGTGTTCGGCGTTCCTGCTGCGGCCCACCGGTATCAACCTGACCAACGCCTGGGCCTACGGGATGTTCTGCAACTTCTTCCTCACGGCGATCCCGGTGGTGGTGTTTCGGCGCATGCCGCTGGCGATCTTCGGCACCCTGTGCCTGTGGGGTGTGGTGCGTTCGTTTTTTCTGGAAAACCTGACCAAGGAAATCATCGTCTCGGTGGCGGTGCTGAGCATTTTGTTCAGCTCGCTGACACGCAAATACCGCGGCGGATTTTTTCTGTCGGCGGTGATCTACGGCGTGCTGATCCGGCCTTACTGGATTCTGTTTTCGCTGTCGTGGGTTGGCGTCTGCGTGATGAAAAAGTACGTGTCGCGCTTCACTTTCTTCCTGATGCTGTTCCTGTTTTACCTGGCGGTGGCCATGGCGATCCAACTGGCGCTGGGCTTTCCGGTGTCGTCGATTCGCGCCAGCAACAACGAGTTGCGTACGGCGGGGGAGGAGGGGTCGAAATCGCTGATCGTCTCGTGGCTCAGTGGCAGCGACTTCGTCTCGCAGGCGCTGGACTCGATGATCATCTTCTTTCGGCTGTCGTTCCCGGTGGAGCTGATTCTGTTGTCCGGGCCGGGCCAGGTGATCTTTGTGGCGCTGATGATCATGACCGCGCTGCTGCTGTTCAAAGTCATCACCTCCACCGACTACAAAGGCGCGCCGATCGAAACCAAACCCAAGGAACTGATCGCGATCCCGCTGGCGTTTCTGTTAGTGCAAGGCTTGTTCGAGCCGGACTTCGGCTCCTTCGCCCGACACTTTTCCATGGTGGTGCCGGTGCTGTTTGTCGGCCTGGGCCTGATGTTGCGTGCGAACAAACCGGTGCGGGTTGAATCACGCGTTCTGAATTGAGGCAGGTGCTGTATGTCGAGCAAGAAAAAGTCCCTGGAAATCGAAACCCTGCGGGGTCTGGCGTGCCTGCTGCTGGTGCTCTATCACGTCATTGGCCCGTTGGGCGGAGGCCTGAAGATCGATCTCGGTTCGCCGTTTCGGGTGATCGCCGACTCGATGGTGTACGTGCGCATGCCGCTGTTCACCTTCATTTCCGGCTACATCTATTCGATCTACAAAATTCGCGGCAATGACTTTTCCGCGTTCTTCAGCGGCAAGGTACGACGGCTGATCGTGCCGCTGTTTTGCGTCGGTGTGCCGTTCTCGGTGTTGCAGGCGGTGGGGCCGGGGGTGAACAAGGATGTCGGCGTGATCGATGCCTTGTTGTCGTTCTGGGTACCGGTCAATCACTTCTGGTTCCTGCAGGCGGTGTTCATCATTTTCATGTTCGTCGGGCTGCTGGAGTGGCGCGGGATGCTGCGCTCGACGACGCGCTTGTACCTGCTGTTCGCCTTCGCAGCGGCGCTGTTTCTGCTGCCACCGTTCAAGCTCGATACGTTCGGCATCAATGGTGCGATTTACCTGCTGCCGTTTTTTGTGGCGGGGATGATCGGCCAGGAAAATGTCGAGGCGTTGAAGCAGCGGTTCAAGGTGATCGGGCCGCTGGTGTTTGTGTTGATTTCGTTGACGCTGCTGTACGTGGCGGCGATTGACCGTGAGTTGATTGTCGACCGCCGCAGCCTGATTGGCTTGACCGTGGGCTGCGTGTCCTGCATCGCCTTGCTGTCGAGTGACATGCGCTCGAAATGGCTGACCTGGCTGGGCGGCTACTCTTACGCGATCTTTCTGTTTCATGTGTTGTTTGCGGCGACTTCGCGGTTTGTCATGGGGCGGCTGGGGGTAAAAGACGAAAGCATTCTGGTGCTCAGCGGATTGCTCTTCGGCTTGCTGGGGCCGGTGGTGCTGTCGATGATTTTCAGTCGCTTCAATGTCACTTCGGTGCTGTTTTTGGGCGAGCGTGCGGCGAAGAAAAAACCGGTGGCGGGCATTGCTCCGGTGGTGCCGGCCAATAGCTGAAAAGCTTCGCGAGCAAGGATCTCTGGAACTCACCATCTCTGTGGGAGCTGGCTTGCCAGCGATGGGGCCCGATCAGATGAAGCTTATTTGCCTGACCCACCGTCATCGCTGGCAAGCCAGCTCCCACAGGGTTTGGGTGTACAAGGATTTAGCGGATGACCTCAACCTCTGCTCGCGAAGGGGCCATTCCAGACTCAAGGAAATAATGCATGTTGGCACTAAATGACGCTCAGCCGGTCGCAGCGTCGGTAATCGAAGTGGGCGATGCCCGCGAGCGCTTTGCGCAGTGGCGCGAAGGCAAGGCCGGGAAGGTGTTGTCGGTCTCGGTGATCGGCGACAGCTACAGCGCCGGGCAGGATTTCTACCTGAACAAACTGGTGCAGCGCGTGGCCGGCGAGGTCGGATTTGCCGGCCCTGGTTACGTCGGCTTCAACCACGGTGCGGCGCTGGGTGGCACGCATTTCAAATACACCCGCAGCAGTGAAAAGTACTTCGGTGGTGGTTGGCAGGTGTCCGGCCTCGGCCAGGCCAGCCCCGACAGCCGCACGGTGACCGGCAAGCCCGGTGCCTGGCTGCAAATCGATGCCAGCCCGACACCGGCCATCGACACCCAAGTCACCCAGGCGAAATTGCTCTATCTGGGCAACGGCGAAGCCAGTGAGCTGCGCTACCGTTGGACACCCTCGGAGGACTGGAAACCATTGACGCTCAAGGGTTCGGGCGTTCAGGAAGTACCGCTTGCAGGTCTCTCTTCAGCGCCAGACTGGTCATTCAAACTGGAAGTGGTGAAGGGCACGCCGACCTTGTTTGGCCTGTGGCTGAGCAACGATCAGCACGGCGTGCGGGTCTCGAAACTGGCGGCCTCGGGCGCGGCATCCGCGGATTTCTATCACCAGAACCCGCAATGGCAGGTGCAGTGGAAAGCCGCCGTGTCGAAGATCCCCGCCGATGTTTACCTGATCATGCTTGGTGGCAACGATCAGGGCTTCGGGGTCAAACCCGAACAGTACCTGCGCAACGTTCAGGGCCTGGTGGCGATGATCCGCGAGATTCAACCGGCGGCGAGCATCAACCTGATCATGCGTCAGGACACCACGCGGTCCAGTGCCTATCCGATGTCGGCGTATGCGCAGGTCTTGCAGCCATGGGCGCATGAGCAGCAGTTGGGCTTTGCCAATCTGCAATGCGCGTTCGGCCCTGACGTCAAACGCTATGCGGCGGCGATGATCGGGCCGGACAAGATTCATCCGCAGCCCGCGACGGGCGGGAAGGTGATTGCCGATTACTTCTATCGCTGGATCGTCAGTGGCATCAACGCGGACAGTTGCGACACCACCAAACCCCTGTAGGAGCTGCCGAAGGCTGCGATCTTTTGATCTTGCTCTTCAATACAAAATCAAAAGATCGCAGCCTTCGGCAGCTCCTACAGGGGGTGGTGTTTTATTTGAAGTGATCTATCTGGCTCAGGAGCTCCGCAGTCTTCTGCGGCATCAGTTGCGTGGCACACCGCGTCTCGACATTGATGATGATCGCCGGCTCGTTGCAGCACAGACGTACGCGGAAGCGCCAGTCGCTGAAAATCACCTTTAGCCCATCACGATCGTCCATTTCCAGCGCCTGCTCGGCATACAGGTGTTTCAGATGGGCGAGCAGAGGATAGGGATCGGCTAACGGCCGGCGAATGTCGCCGGACGAAGGAAACATGCCGATGCGTTCCACCAGCAGAATACTCCCCAGCCACGACTCGTTGGCGCTGGGCAACGGCTGATGGCGTGACAGCCAGCTCACCGCCCCGAGGTTGCCCACCTCCCGTTCAATCTCTGCTGCATGCTGTGCCATGTTCATGGTTGCCTCCTGAAAAGAGAAGTGGGCGAGGGCCGTCTCAGCGGCCCTTGAGGTAGACGTTGTCGTAGCAGAAGTTGGTTGCCTGCAGGTAACCCTCGGCGTCGCCGCAGTCAAAGCGCAGGCCCTTGAACTTGTAAGCCAGCACGCAACCGTTCTGTGCCTGTTTCATCAGCGCGTCGGTGATCTGGATCTCGCCGCCCTTGCCCGGTTGGGTGTCGGCGATCAGGTCGAAGATGTCCGGCGTCAGGATGTAGCGGCCGATGATCGCCAGGTTCGACGGCGCGTCCTGCGGCGCCGGTTTTTCCACCATGTTATTGACCCGGTAGATGCCCTCGGACATCAGTTCGCCGGCGATCACCCCGTACTTGTGGGTCTGGTCAGTCGGGACTTCCTGGATGGCGACGATCGAGCAACGGAATTTCTTGTACAGCTGGATCATCTGCGACAGCACACCGTCACCTTCCAGGTTCAGGCACAGGTCATCGGCCAGCACCACGGCGAAGGGTTCATCGCCGATCAACGGACGGCCGCTGAGAATCGCGTGACCGAGGCCCTTCATTTCCACCTGACGGGTGTAGGAGAAGGTGCAGGTGTCGATCAGCTCGCGGGTGCCGGCGAGGAACTTCTCTTTCTCGGTGCCGCGGATCTGGTGTTCGAGTTCGTAGCTGATGTCGAAGTGGTCTTCCAGCGCACGCTTGCCCCGACCGGTGACGATGGCCATGTGTTGCAGGCCGGCGTCCCGTGCTTCTTCAACGGCGTATTCGATCAACGGCTTGTTGACGATCGGCAGCATTTCTTTCGGCATGGCTTTAGTCGCCGGCAAGAAACGCGTGCCGTAACCGGCAGCGGGGAACAAACATTTACGAATCATAAAAGTATCCTGGACAGTCATGGAATACAGGCAACGGATGCGCGCACTTACGAAGGTGCACAAGTTTCAATGATTATTGAACGAGTACTTTAATACCTGAGTCAGGTTGTTAATGGCAATTAGTGCGGAGGGTAAAACCTGACAATGTTATGAGATGTCGGTTATAGCGTTATTGGTTATTTTTAGTCGGTATCTGTTGATAGTGATGAGTGCACTCGAGGTGCTAATAAGTACCGGGCAATACAGTTTGACCTGCAAAAATATTTATTGCCAGTGGTTGAACTAATTTTGTTTAAGGCTGTTGTCGTCCTTATTTGTGTGGTGCGCCACAGATTCAATGAAAGGGACTTGACAGGCTACTTGTCACTTATCCAATGACGGACCGCGCTATGAAGATTCTGGTAACGGGTGGCGCCGGCTATATCGGCTCGCACACCACACTTGCGCTGCTTGAAGCAGGTTATGAAGTTGTTGTACTGGATAATCTTTGCAACAGCAGCGATGCGGCACTGCATGCGATAGAAGGTATTTGCGGCAAAAGCGCGCTGATGATTCGCGGCGATGTCTGCGACCGGGCGTTGCTCGACCGGATTTTTCGCGAGCATCAAATCGACGCGGTGCTGCATTTTGCCGGGCTCAAGGCCGTCGGCGAGAGCGTGCGCAAGCCGCTGGATTATTACGAGAACAACGTCGGCGGCAGCATTACGCTGTGTCAGGCGATGGCGGCGGCCGGAGTGTTCCGGCTGGTGTTCAGCTCGTCGGCCACGGTGTACGGCGAGCCTGAGCAGATGCCGATCCGCGAGGATTTCCCCACCGGTATTCCGACCAATCCTTACGGCCAGTCCAAGCTGATCGTCGAGAACGTGCTGCGCGACCTGAGCCTGGCCGAGCCGCGCTGGAGCATCGCCTTGCTGCGCTACTTCAACCCGATCGGCGCCCACCACAGCGGGCACATGGGTGAAGACCCCAACGGCATTCCCAATAACCTGCTGCCTTATATCAGCCAGGTCGCGGTCGGCAGCCTGCAGGAGCTGTCGATTTTCGGTGACGATTACCCGACCATCGACGGTACCGGGGTGCGCGATTACATCCACGTCGTTGACCTCGCCGATGGCCATCTCAAAGCCTTGCAATCGATTGCCGACCGTTCGGGCATTCATACCTGGAACCTTGGCACCGGCGACGGCTACAGCGTGATGCAAGTGCTGCGAGCCTTCGAACAGGCTTGCGGGCAGCCAGTGCCGTACCGGGTGATGCCGCGGCGCAGTGGCGATATTGCCGAGAGCTGGGCCGACGCCTCGAAAGCGCAAAAAGAACTCGGCTGGAAAGCCACGCGCAGTTTGCAGGACATGGTCACCGACACCTGGCGCTGGCAATCGAATCATCCGCGCGGCTATCTCGAATGATGTCGTTCTAATACTGAATGTTAGTTTCGGTCAGCTGTTAGATATCGTCGGGAAAATACGCTGGAAATGCCTTTTGCAAGTCCGTAGATATAAACCTGCCGTTCGACTTTTATCAGTTGGGTAAGACTGTGAAAGAACGACGGATCTTGTTCGCGATTTCGCGAACTTGAACGCTACCACCGCTAACTCAGGCCGGTTTTTAACAGGCCGAATGTTAGAAAGGAGTTGATATGAAAAAAGTGATGGCGATTGCCCTGTTGACGATGTTGAGCAACTGGGCGTCTGCTGCTGAAGCGCCGCTTACTGCGGTGACCAATGTATCTGGCAGTGTCGCGGCTTCTACAGCGCCTGCTGCCAGTACTGCAATGGTTGCCAGTGCAGTCGCGGCGTCCAACAGCGGCGGAAGTGCCAACGGCGGTACCACGGGCACCACCGGTACTACCGGCACCACTGGCACGCACAACTAACAGGAACATTTGTTAGTGCAGTACAGGGTCGCCCGACGCAAGTCGGGTGACTTTATTTTTAGATTCGCCCTTGAATAGCGTAGTGCCATTATGACTCGTAGTTTTTCTCTTTTGCTGTTGGCAAGTATCGCTTTGCAAGGTTGCATGTTTTCCCCCGGCCAATACCTGAGCACCGGCGACATCACGCGCCAGGGCGCCAGCGAAAGCAGTCGGGTCGAGCTGATTCCGATCACGCCCAAGCTGATCTCGATGACCCGCGCCACACAAAAGCGTGAAACGGTACCGGCGGAACTGTTGGCCACGCCGGCGGAATACCGCATCGGCAGCAACGATGTGCTGTACATCACGGTCTGGGATCACCCGGAGCTGACCGCGCCATCGGGGGCACAACAGCAGATCGACGCCAACGGTCGACTGGTGCGCTCCGATGGCACGCTGTACTACCCGTTCATCAAGGAAGTGCAGGCGGCCGGCAAGACCATTCAACAGCTGCGCTCGGACATCGAATCCCGCCTGTCGGCGTTCATCGCCGAGCCGCAAGTGGATGTCGCGGTGCTGCGTTTCGCCAGTCAGAAAGTGGTAGTTTCGGGGGCCGTGGCCAAGGCCGGTCCGCAGCCGATTTCCACCAACCCGTTGAGCGTGGTCGAAGCCCTCGGTACGGCCGGCATCGACACCAACAACGCCGATCTGTCGGGCCTGCTGCTGACGCGCAATGGCCGGGTGTATCCGCTCAATCTCGACTCGCTGAACCAGCAGGACTCCGAGTTGCAGCACGTCTTCCTCAAGGGCGGCGATCAGCTGTATCTGCCGTACAACGACAACAAGCGCATCTACGTCATGGGTGAGGTCAATCAGCCCCGTGCGCTGAGCTTCAAGACCGCCACGATGAACCTCTCCGACGTGCTCGGTTCGGTCGGCGGTCTGAGCCAGACCACCTCCAACGGCAATGCGGTGTACGTGATTCGCGGGGTGGAAAACCTCGATGTCGAGCCGGCGAAGATCTATCAACTGGAAGCTCAGTCGCCGACCTCAATGGCACTCGCTTCGCACTTTGAAGTGCGTCCGCAGGATGTGGTGTACGTCGGCCCGGCCAACGTCACGCGCTGGAACCGCTTCATCAGTCAACTGGTGCCGTCGGCATCGATTGTTGGGACCGGGGCTTCCGCTGCGAAGAACTGGAGCGAATTCAGTAACAACAGCAAATAAGGCCGACCGTGAAAACCTTGAAAGTTGGCGTCTGCCTGATGGCGGCCTTGATGTTGTGTGGCTGTAACCCGCTGATGACCGCTTCGGTGCGCAACCTCAAGTCGGCGGTGATCGGGCCGGACGAGCTGGACGTGAGCGCGGCCCAGGTGGCCGAGGTCAAGTATCCGCAAGTCAAACTGACCACACCGTCCGGTTCCGGAGTGCTGGCGCTGGTGCGCGAGCGGGAAGACCTGCAGTTCTGGGTCGCCTCCGGTAAACAGGTGTTGCTGCTGCGTGATGGCCTCGCCGTGCGCACCATCGGCCTCGGCGTCGAGGGCGATCTGGACGGCACGCGGCTGGCCGACAACGCGCCATTCAAGCGCGGCCTGCATCAAGTTGCCGATGGCTTCACCAGTCAGCGCTGGATCGACCTGTACAAGGGCCAGGAAGTCGGCTTGATCGTCAACAGCCGATTCTCCCGCCGATCCACGCAAACCCTGCAAATTCTCGACAAGGAATACACCGTGCTGCGTGTCGACGAACGTATCGACGTCCCGGCCATCGGCCTGCGCGCGACCAACCATTACTGGGTCGATCCGCTGGACGGTTTCATCCTGCAGAGCGAGCAGCAACTGACCGCGCAAATGCGTGTGCGCATCGTGCAACTGACGCCTGATCGCAGGCATCTGCCGTGAAGCGCTTACGGATGTTATCGGCGGGGCTGCTGTTGCTCAGCGGCGTCAGTCAGGCGGCGGTCACGGTCAGCGGCGATGTCGCCAACCCAGGGCCGGTGGAATTGCCGCCGGGCGGGCGCTTGCTCGACGTGATCAGCGTGGCGCTGCCGAATGCCGAAGGTTACTGGCTGGCCGGCGTGTTGCTGCGCCAGTCGTTGCTGGAACAGCAGGCGCGGCTCAAGGCCGGGGTGTTGTTCGATCTCGATGTGTTGCAGCGCATGGCCTCGTTGTTTGATCGACCGAGCCGCGCGGCACTGGCGCTGCGCCTGGCCGAGCAGGTGCGGCAGATGCCGGTCACCGGGCGCCAGGTCGCAGACCTCGACCCGGTTGCAGTAGAAGTTGGTTTCGCGCGCAACATGCGTCTCGACGATGGCGATCGTCTGATCTACCCGAAACGGGTCGACGAGGTGCAAGTGCTGGGCGCGGTTGCCGAGACCTGCCACTTGCCTTATCAGCCTCTGCTGGAGGCGCGCGAGTACCTGGAAAGCTGCACGCCGCTGGACGATGCCGAGGCCGATTACTTGTGGCTGATCCAGCCCAATGGTGCGGTCCGGCGCGTGGGCATTGCGCATTGGAATCGCGAGAGCGGGCAGTTTCCCGTGGCCGGCAGCAAGATTCTGGTGCCGGTAAAAAACGATGATATGGATCCGCCTGTTCCTGAACTGAATCAGCAGTTGGCCGAATTGATTGCCACGCAGCTGGCTGAGGTGGTTCGTTGAAGTTACGTGTTGCAGCTGTGTTGTTATTGCCGTGCGGCCTGGTGCATGCCGAGCCGCGTATTACTCAAAATGATTTCGGTGGCACCGGTCTGTTGCAGACCCCGACCGCGCGCATGGCGCCGGCCGGCGAACTGAGCGTCAATGCCAACCGCACCGAGCCTTACAGCCGCTACAGCGTGTCGTTGCAGCCACTGGACTGGCTCGAAGGTTCGTTCCGTTACACCGCGATCACCAACCGGCCGTACGGCTCCGAGGCGCTGAGTGGCAGCCAGAGCTACAAGGACAAGGCGGTCGACGCCAAAGTCCGGCTGTGGCAGGAAAGCCACTGGGCCCCCGATGTCGCTTTGGGCTTCCGAGACATTGGCGGTACCGGCTTGTTCGCCAGCGAATATTTCGTTGCCAACAAACGCTTTGATAATTTCGATTTCAGTGCCGGCATTGCCTGGGGTTATCTCGGTAATCGCGGCGACCTCGACAACCCGCTGGGCTACCTCGACGATCGCTTCAAGACCCGTCCGGCCCTGGAAGGCACCGGTGACGTCAACGCCGGTTCGTACTTTCGCGGCAAGCCTTCGTTCTTTGGTGGTGTGAGCTATCAGACACCGTGGGACCGACTCAGCCTGAAGCTCGAATACGAAGGCAACGACTACAAGCACGAGCCGAAGGACAACGTGATCAAGCAAGACTCGCCGATCAACTTCGGTGCGGTGTTCAAGGTGGCCGATTCGGTGGATGTCAGTGCGGCGTGGGAGCGGGGCAACACGGCGATGTTCGGCATCACGTTTCACACCAATTTCGTCAGCCGCAAGGCGCCGGCCAAGACCTACGATCCGACGCCGGAACCGCTGCCGGCGAAGATGCCGACCACGCCGATGGAGCAGGTCAACTGGGCCGACGTGTCGCAGCGCCTGCAGCAGAATGCCGGGTACAAGGTCGAGCGCATCAGTCAGCGTGATTCCGAGCTGATCGTCTACGGCGAGCAGCAGCGCTACTTCCATTCGTCGAAGGCTGTTGGTCGCGCGAGCCGGATTCTCGATAACAGTGTGAACGACGACATCAACTGGTTCACCGTGGTCAACAAGCGTTACGACCTGCCGCTGGAAGAGACCAGCGTGCCGCGCCAGACTTTCCGCGAAGTGATCAACAACGAGGAACCGCTGGAGTCGTTGCACCGCACCACCGAGATCAACCCGGCGATGCCGCACAACGAGAAAACCCTCTACAGCGAAGCGCCGCAGCACTTCAACTATGGCGTCGGCCTGGGCTTCAAGCAGAACGTCGGCGGCCCGGATGGTTTGCTCTATCAATTCAGCGCCGATGCGGACGCCGAGTACCGCTTCAACCGCAACACCTGGTGGAACGGCCTGCTCAGTGCCAACCTGGTGAACAACTTCGACAAGTTCACCTACGATGCGCCGAGCGGCCTGCCGCGGGTGCGTACCGATTTGCGTCAGTACCTGACCACCTCGGAAGTGACCATGCCGTTATTTCAGGTCAGCCATGCCGAGCAGTTGGACAAGGACCTGTATGGCATGGTCTACGGCGGCTATCTGGAGTCGATGTTTGCCGGCGTCGGCGGTGAGGTGCTGTTCCGGCCGACCGGCGAGCGCTGGTCGGTGGGGGCGGATCTGAACTACGTGCGCCAGCGCGAGTTCGACCAGGGTTTCGGCCTGCGCGACTATTCGGTCTGGACCGGGCACATCACCGGCTACACCGATTTGCCGTACGACACACTGGCTGCAGTCAGCGTCGGTCGTTACCTGGCCGGCGACTGGGGCGGTACGCTGGACATCTCCCGCGAGTTCTTCAACGGCGTGCGCTTCGGTGCCTGGGCCACGATCACCACGGCTGGCAGTGCCGAGTACGGGGAGGGTAGTTTCGACAAGGGCATCTACCTGTCGATCCCGTTCGACGAAATGATGAGCATGTCGACCATGCGCCGCGCCAATCTGGTCTGGGCCCCTCTGACCCGTGACGGCGGCGCCAGGCTCAATCGCAGCTTCCAGCTGCACTCGATGACCGATAGCCGCGAGGGTGACATGTTCTATCGCAACTTCTCGAAGATTACCGAGTAAACCCAGAGCCTTCTCGGGACCTGTGGGATCGGGCAAGCCACGCTCCCACA